>CANQOI010000025.1 GCA_947625435.1 uncultured Clostridia bacterium
AGAAAAATGCGCAATTACGATAAAAGTAGAAATTAGCTGACTACGGAAAAATCATAGTACTTCGTCGGAAGACGGGTGTTTGTTGTAACTTCTGTCAGAAGTATGTTAAATTTTACCACTAAGTTATGTCAGAATATATACATAATTTAGTGAACGCCTGCAACAAAAATTACATTTTCTGCGCAAAAAGTTACACGTGTTATAGTATGCCCAAGCAAAAAACATTATATTTACTTTGCGGGCCGATTATTATATAATTACGAAAAGCAATTGTGTTTGAACGCTTGTTATGACTTTTTCATTCGAAAGGTTTGGTTTTGCTATGGCTATAGTTACATTCAGGGAAGAAAGATGTAAAGGCTGCGGACTTTGCGCCGAAGCGTGTCCTAAGAAGATCGTTGCGCTTAATGTACACAGGCTCAATTCAAAGGGTTACCATCCCGCTGAAGTCACGGACATGTCTTCGTGCATAGGATGCGCTTCATGCGCCGTTATGTGTCCCGACTGTGTCATTAAGGTAGAAAAATAAGAGTTCAGGTTTCATTATTCAAAGAAAGGCGGAACATTACTTATGGGAGAAAAACTCTTAATGAAGGGAAATGAAGTGATCGCAGAAGCGGCGCTGAGAGCCGGCTGCCGTCATTATTTCGGATATCCTATCACGCCGCAGACCGAAGTGGCGCATTATATGTCAAGAAAAATGGAAGAGCTCGGAGGTACTTTTGTTCAGGCCGAAAGCGAGCTTGCCGCCATTAACATGGTATACGGCGCCGCCAGCGCCGGCAAACGTGTTATGACATCGTCCTCGAGCCCGGGGATCAGTCTTAAACAGGAAGGAATATCATATTCCGCATGCGCCGAGCTTCCTATGGTTATCGTAGACATAGTGAGGTGCGGCCCGGGGCTCGGCGGCATTTTACCGGCACAGTGCGACTATTTTCAGATAGTAAAGGGCGGAGGACACGGCGATTATAATCTGATAGTATTTGCTCCCTCGAGCGTACAGGAGCTTTACGAGCTCGTAGTGCATGCTTTCAATGTGGCAGATACATACAGAAATCCCGTTGTCATACTCGGCGACGGCTATCTCGGTCAGATGATGGAGGCTGTCGAGTTCAGAGACACGGAGCCCGTGGAGCATATCGACAAGCCGTGGGCAACGGTGGGCACTCATATGAAAAGAGAACACAATGTGATCACATCCATATATATCGAAGCCGATGTGCTTGAGGCCCACAACAACAGGCTTCAGGAGAAATACCGTTCGATACAGAAAAACGAGACGATGGTCGAGGAGTACAACTGCGAAGGTGCCGACGTTATCGTGACCGCCTACGGAACCGTAGCGCGTATAGTTAAGAATGTCATCAAAGACGCGGCTTCGGAGGGCATCAAAGTGGGTCTGATACGGCCCGTTACGCTCTGGCCGTTCCCGTCGGCATCATTTGTAAAATATGCCGATACGCCCAAGGGATTCCTCACTGTTGAAATGAGCGCGGGACAGATGGTGGAAGATGTACGCCTTGCCGTAAACGGAAGGAACAGTGTGGAATTTTACGGACGGACCGGAGGAAATGTTCCCGAACAGAAGGTCATTCTTCAGAAAGTGCGCGATATAGCGTCACGTGTTTAAGGAGGAATCGGTAATATGAGTATAGTTTTTGACAGACCGCATGCTTTGGCAGATAAGCCTCTCCATTATTGCCCCGGATGCACTCACGGCATAATACACAGACTCATAGCAGAGGTCATAGATGAACTGGGTATAGAGGGAATTACCGTAGGCGTATCTCCCGTAGGATGCACATATAATAATTATGAATATTTTAACTGCGACATGGTACAGGCCGCTCACGGACGTGCTCCGGCCGTTGCCACGGGACTGAGACGCTCTCTGCCGGACAATGTAGTTTTTACATATCAGGGGGACGGCGATCTGGCGGCCATAGGAACTGCCGAGATCGTGCACGCCGCAACAAGAGGGGAGCGAATAACTACCGTATTCGTGAATAATGCCATATACGGCATGACATCGGGTCAGATGGCGCCCACATCTCTTATCGGACAGGTTACGACTACAACTCCTTTCGGACGCAAACCTGAGCTTCACGGTTACCCTGTGCGTGTCTGCGAGCTGCTCTCTACATTGGAGGGGGCCGCATACATAGAGCGTACGGCCGTAAATAATGTTAAAAATATAAGAAAGGCCAAAGCCGCGATCAAAAAAGCTTTTGAGCTTCAGATGTCGGGCGCCGGTTTTACGCTGGTAGAGGTGCTCTCCACCTGTCCTACGAACTGGGGAATGAATCCCGTCAGATCGCTTGAATGGCTCGAGAAGAATATGATGGAGCATTATCCTCTCGGGGTATACAAGGATGTCACGGCTTCAGCCGCTGCCGAATAAGGGGGAATGATTAAAATGATGCATCAGATCATATTGGCCGGTTTCGGCGGACAGGGTATCCTTTCAATGGGACATTTTATAGCTCACGCGGCTCTTCTTGAGGGCAAGAATGTTTCATGGCTTCCCTCGTACGGTCCCGAGAAACGGGGAGGTACGGCTAACTGTCACGTTATCGTGGGAGATGAAGAGGTAGGTTCTCCCATAATAAGCAGCGCCACGGTGCTCATCGCCATGAATCAGCCGTCGCTTGAAAAATTTGAATCTTCGGTCGAACCCGGAGGGATCATAATAACAGATAAAAGCCTTGTGCCCGTAAAGCCTTCGAGAAGTGACGTCAGGCTCTATGAGATCCCGGCGACCGAAATGGCCTACGAGCTGGGCAATCCTACGTATGCGGGAGTCGTTATACTCGGAAAGCTCACGGCTCTTACCGGCATTATGACAGAAGAAAATTTTGAAAAGGCTCTGAAGGCGATATTGAAGCCTTCGCGTCATTATATGATTCCGGACGAAATGAAGGCTCTGAGGCAGGGAGCCGAGTATGAATGCAGCTGATATGCCTGCATTTGATATGCACGCTTTACGGAGTTGATATGATTTTATGATCGTTGAACGTACTAACAATTTTGAAAGACTCATTCTGATAGGCATGCCGTGCTCCGGCAAGTCGTCTATCGGGCGTTTCCTCGCGCAGCATTACAGGCTTGAGTTCTTTGATATGGATGAGGAGATCGTTAAAGCTGCCGGCATGACTGTTCAGGAGATCTTTGAAAAAAAAGGTGAAGCCTTTTTCAGAGAGCTCGAGACAGCGGTTACTGTCGATCTGTCACAAAAGCAGAATGCACTCATCGCCACCGGAGGCGGGATAGTCACGAGAGAAAACAATATGCGGTATTTTCAGAAGCAGGGAAGTCTCATTATATTTATACACAGGGATTTCTGCAAGCTTGCGACAACTCCGAAAAGGATAATGGACAAGCGCCCTATGCTCAGAAAAACGAGCTTCGACAAGCTTCTGAAGCTGTATAAGACGAGGCTTCCTCTTTACAGAAAATATTGCGATATAGAAGTGAGCAACGATTCCAACAAAGATGACGCCATACGAGAGATAACGCGGGCGATAGATTCATATAATATATCATTGGATGTGAATTCTGATGGCTGAACTTAAATTTCTTATAATAAACGGACCCAATCTGAACATGCTCGGCATACGGGAGCCGGATATATACGGAGATCTTACGTACAGCGGGCTGTGCGATCTTATTACCGAGAATACGCGCGACTGCGGCGTCGGGCTTGAATTTTACCAGTCCAACCATGAAGGCGGTATAATCGATACAATACATTCCGCATACGGGAGGATCGATGGTATAATAATAAATGCGGGAGCTTATACGCATTACAGCTATGCGATACTTGATGCTCTTAAGAGTGTCGGCATACCGACTGCCGAGGTCCATATAAGCGATATAAACGGCAGAGAGGAATTCCGTAAGATATCCGTTATACGCCCGGCGTGCCTTTTCTGTATATCGGGAAGAGGATATGACGGATATGTTGACGCCGTAAAAGAGCTGAAAGAAAGAATCTTGACTCAGTGAGGAAATAATTTAATGGGAAGATTTATGAAAGCCGATATCAGGCTCGAAAGCGTTAACGACATCGATCCGGAGATGTTAAGGAAAGACGGTATACGCGGTATCGTTTTTGATATAGACAACACACTTGAGGAATATAACACAAAACAGCCGGGCGAAAGGTCGCTATCACTTTTCAGGAAGCTCAGTAAAGCCGGCTTGAGGATCGGCATACTTTCAAATGCAAAGAACAAGCGCGCAGAGCAATTCGCCGCAGGATTTCCCAAAGCGGATTTCCCCGAGATATCCGTCGTTTCGGCTGCGGGCAAGCCGCTAAGGAGCGGCTTCACGAAGCTCCTTACGAAGATGGGTCTTAAGGCTGATGAGTCTGTCATGGTGGGCGATCAGCTCTATACCGACATACTCGGAGGAAACTGCGCAGGACTTAAAACTATACTTGTAAAGCCTATCAATCTCAGCGGCGAACCGAGATTCGTAAGATTCAAGAGACTCATAGAAAAACCGTTTATGTGACAGTATTTTACAGGAGGATATCATGACATACATTAACAGGATAAGCGCGGCGCGCGGTATGATGAAAGATAAAGGACTTGAAGCCTTATATGTTACTTCTGCCGAAAATGTATTTTACCTTTCGGGCTTTACTGGATTCGGAGATGCGAGACTGTACATAACACCGAACGAGGCGTATATAATAACCGATTCGAGATATACGGTGCAGTCGGCACACGAATGTCCGGATTATGTTCTCATAAGCGGGAACGCGGAAAGTCCTGATACTTTAGACGGCGTCCTGCCGAGAGACAGGAATATCAGAGTCGGATTTGAAGATGAAAAGATATCATATAAAGATCATAATGCTCTTAAGGAGCGCTTCGGGCTGATCGAGCTCTGCGGCGTCGGCGGATATTTTACCGGGGTAAGGGATATAAAAGACTCCTCGGAGGCCGCTCTCATCAAAAAGGCGTGCGTTATAGCGTGCGAATCGTTCAATGATGTACTTTCGGTGATCCGCCCCGGTGTCGCGGAGTGCGATGTGGCGGCGGAGCTTGAATACAGAATGAAGAAGAACGGCGCGTCAGACAGATCCTTCGATACCATTGTGGCTTCGGGTACGAGAAGCGCCATGCCTCACGGTGTCGCATCAGATAAGAAAATAGAATACGGCGATGTTGTTACTATGGATTTCGGCTGCGTTTACGGACATTACTGCTCCGATATGACGAGAACATTCTTCGTAGGCAGAGCGGATCCGGAGCTTGAAAAAATATACAACATAGTTTATAAAGCGCAGACGGCTGCTCTTGACAGGTTCAGACGCGGCATGACGGGTGCGGAGCTTGACGGTATTTCCCGGGAAATAATCACCGATGCCGGATACGGCGGATATTTCGGCCACGGCCTCGGTCACGGCGTCGGAATAGAGATACATGAGGGAGCGTCGATAAATAAGAGAAACAAGGATGTCATCAAAGAAAATACGGTGTTCAGCATTGAGCCCGGAGTATACGTTGAGGGTCTCGGAGGAGTAAGGATTGAGGATCTTGTTTTGTATGAAAACGGCGTATTAAATATACTTACATCTGCCTCAGATAAAAAAATGCTTGTATTATGACATGCGTGATGATATAATCCTTCGGCGTAATTCCTTGTTCTGCCGCACGGCAGGACCGTTTAGTCCAAAAGGAGGTGATACGGAATGAATAAATATGAAGTTATGTTTATTATCAATCCTGAGCTTGGTGAAGAGGAAATAAAGGCTTTGTCCGACAAATTCAAGGCAATGCTTGAAGAAGCGGGAAGCGTTGAGAACTTTGCCGAGTGGGGAAAGAGAAGACTTGCATATCCGATCCAGGATCTCACTGAGGGTTATTATGTGCTCGCCACATTTGAAGCGGCACCCGAATTCCCGGCTGAGCTGGAGAGAGTATTCAAGATAACGGACGGCATTTTGAGATATCTCGTAACAAAGCGCGAGGGTTAAGTCCGTTGATTTACCGCTTTGCGGTGCATAAAAAGGTGGTTATATATTTATGAACAAAGTAATTCTTATGGGAAGACTTACACGCGATCCGGAAATAAGGTATACTGCGGGAAATAATGTGGCGGTGTGTCAGTTTACGGTTGCTGTCGACAGACGCTTTAAATCTGACAATCAGCCTACTGCCGACTTTATTCCGGTAGTTGCATGGAGGCAGACTGCAGAGTTTGTTAATAAATATTTTTCTAAGGGAAGCAGGATCGCTGTCACGGGTCAGATACAGACTCGTTCGTGGGATGACCAGGAAGGTAAGAAGCATTATGCTACGGAAGTTATTGCCGATGAAGTCGAGTTTTGCGAGAGCAAGAGACAAGAAGGGAATTACCAGCAGGGAATGACTCCTCCGCCTCCTCCGGTACCGTCGGATATGCGTGCATCCCAATCATCTTATAATGAGGGTTCATCAGACGGCTATTTCCCGCTTGACGACGACGGCGACGTTCCGTTCTGAGTCCCCGCAAAATTCAGCATGTAAAGGAGGTTTACAGACATGCCTTATGCAAAAAAAGAAAAAGCCGGCAAGGAATCATTCGATAAGGGAGATTCTAAGGGCGGCATCAAACAAAGAAGAAGCAGAAGAAAGGTTTGCCCGTTCTGTGCGGATAAAGCTGAAAGCATAGATTACAAGGAAATCGCTAAGCTCAGAAAGTTTGTGTCAGAAAGAGGAAAGATACTTCCGAGGCGCATTTCAGGTTGCTGCGCTAAGCACCAGAGAGAACTCACGATTGCGATAAAGAGGGCAAGACACGTTGCTCTTATGCCTTTCTCGGCTGATTGATCTTATGTTTATTGACGGTGCTCTCTAAAAAGAGCACCATTTTATTTTTCAGGGAAATTTTATGAAAAAAAAGTTTGTCGAAAAACTGAATATATCTGTCATAAACGCAGTGATAGTTGTGATCTTGACTGCTGTTTTTTCGTTCAATTTTCTCAAAAGCGGCCGTTTCGGTCTTTTTATTTTTACGGCAGTCAGTGTATCGGCTGCGGCCGCAATAAATATGATCGTCGCGGTATATAAGAAAAAAGCGCTTACGGATAAGATAAGGAACCTGTCATTTTACACCGGCGGCAAGGACTTGTATACCGGCATGAGCACCGTGAGGAATTTCAGCCTTCCCATCGCATTTGTGTCGGATTCAGGCGCATATATATGGAGCAATGATCTTTTTAATGATATTTTCGGTGACAGATCGGATATGAGGCGCGAGCTCAGGAATATTTATACACTCCACGTACGCCCCAAGATAGAACTGCTCGACAGCGATCTGTCTTTTGAGGTAGAGCTTGAAGGAAGATATTTCAAGATACTCTGCTCTATCATAAATACGGCATCCGCGGCAAGATCCGGCTTCACGGTAATGATGTACCTGATAGATATCACATCGGAAAAGCTCCTTCAGAGCACATACAGGAAGAAGAGGATCGCGCTCGGCGAGATAGTGCTCGATTCCTACGAGGAGATATATCAGACAAACGGTGAGATCGTTATAAACAGCATAACCGTCGAGCTTTCAAAGCTGATCGATAAATGGCTCAAAGGCAAAAAAGCCATTTCCAAGAAAATGGTGAGAGACAGATATCTTCTGGTCATGGAAGAGGAATCTCTGAATGAGCTTATAAAGGATAAATTCAGCATACTTTCCGAGGCGAAGAAGATAAATGTAGGAAACAGTATACCCGTCACGCTCAGCATAGGTGTTTCCGTGCACGAGGATACGATAGTGGATATAGATCATAAAGTCGGAGAAGCGATAGAAACGGCTATGAGCCGCGGCGGAGATCAGGCCGTTGTGCGTTATAAAGACAGGCCGGATTCGTATTACGGCGCAGGAAATGTTGAACTGGAAAGTCTCAATGAGGTTAAGGCAAGGGTCGTCGCCAACCAGCTCAAAGAGCTGATACTCTCGAGTTCAAAAGTTCTTATAATGGGACATGCCGTGCCTGAAACTGATATGGATTCTCTGGGTGCGTGCCTGGCACTTTACAGAGCTGCAACTCTTTTGGGCAAGCGCGCATGTATAGTACTTAAAGAGCCGAAGCAGCTGATAAATGTGATGATGGAGGAGATACACCGTCATCATGAGTATGACGATGTATTCATAAACACAAGCTATGCGCTTACGATAATGGATGACAAGACACTCGTAGTCGTGGCGGATGTTTCGGAAGCATCGAGAACTGAGGCCCCGAGACTTCTTGACGGAGCGAGCCGCGTAGCCGTCATAGATCACCACAGACGCGGTACCGATTATATCAAAAACGCACTGCTTGACTACAATGAGGTCACTGCTTCTTCCACGAGCGAGCTTATGATAGAGATATTGAAATATATGCATCCCGGACTTTCCGTTCCCAAAACGGAAGCAGAGGCCATGTATGCCGGAATACTCGTGGATACAAAGAATCTCGTATTTAAGACCGGAAGGCGCACATTTGCCGCGGCGGCTTTCCTGAGAGGTCAGAATGTGGATACGGTGGCAGTGCGAAAATATACTCAGCCGGATCTGCAGACATTCCTTGAGATAAATAAGGTGACTTCTAATGCAAAGATCCATTTCGGCAAGATAGCAGTCAGCAAGGCCAAGAATCAGTCTCTCAACAGGGATCTTGTAATATCCGTTGCCGCCGATCAGATGCTGAATGTACTCGGTATAGAGGCGTCTTTTGTCATATTTGAGCAGGACGACGGTTCTGTCAAGATAACGGCGCGTTCTCTCGGTGAGATCAATGTCCAGGTCATCATGGGTGAAATGGGCGGCGGCGGCCACCTTACCGCGGCAGCGGCAGTCATAAGGGGCGCGGGAATGGATGAGGCCGAGAAGAGACTTATAAAAATAATAAGCGATTACCTGTATACGTAGGGTAATAAAACGGAGGTATATTATGAAAGTGATATTGAAACAGGATGTTGCCGGACTCGGCAAAAAGGATGCGATCGTAAACGTGAGCGACGGTTATGCATCAAATTATCTCATACCGAGATCAATCGCCGTGGCTGCGACACCGGGAAACGTAAATGATGCCATAAACAAGCAGAAAGCCGCCGAAAATAAAAAGAAAAGAGAATTTGAAAATGCATCGGATCTTGCGTCTAAGCTTCAGAATGCCGATGTAACGATTGCTGCCAAGGCCGGAGAGAGCGGCAAACTTTTCGGCGCGGTAGCCGCAAAGGATATAGCAGATGCCGTTAAGAAGCAATACGGTCTGGATATTGACAAAAAGAAGATCGTTCTTAAGGAACCTATCAAATCAGCAGGAGAACACAAGGTGGAAATACATGTATATGCAGGAGTTTCCGCTGTCATAAACGTAAAAGTAACGGTGTAACCTATCATGAAAACACTCCCTCCGCAAAATATTGATGCCGAAAGATCTCTGCTCGGTGCCGTGCTCACCGAACAGAGTGTAATGCTTGATGTGCTTGAGATACTCAAGCCGGACGATTTTTACAGACAGGATCACAGTATGATATTCACGGCTATGGTGAGGCTTTTTAACATGTCGAAGCCCATTGATATAATAACCGTGACAGAAGAGCTGACATCGATGGGTGAGATAACAAAAGCAGGAGGAGCGCAGTACATCATCTCACTCACAGACGACGTGCAGATAGCCTCCAACGCCCTGCAGTATGCGGAGATAATAGCCGATAAAGCCGTACAGAGAAGACTTATAAAGGCAGGAAGCGATATTGTCAAAGAAGCCTATTCGCCCGAGGGCGACATAGGAATGCTCCTTGAGGAAGCCGAAAGAAAAATATTCGATGTATCTCAGAGAAGAAATACGAAATCTTATATAAGCATATCGGATGTGCTCCCGGCCGTATATGAAGAGATATCCGAGCTGTCCCAGGGTAAAGACCCCTTCGGTATACCGACAGGCTTCAAAGAGCTTGACAATATACTATACGGACTTCACAGCCCGGACCTGGTCGTTGTTGCGGCGCGTCCCGGAATGGGTAAAACGGCTTTTATGTTAAATATAGCTCAATATGCGGCCGTAAGGAAGAATTTCCCCGTAGCTGTATTCAACCTTGAAATGTCGAACGAGCAGCTTGTGAAACGTCTTATAAGCAGTGAAGCCGGAATCGAGTCGGAAAAACTCAAGAACGGAAAACTCACGACGGAAGACTGGAACAGCTTTGCGGGAATATTTGACACACTCGGAAGCGCACCTATATATTTTGACGACAATACAAACATGACTATATCTTCAATACGCGCCAAATGCAGGAGACTCAAGCTCGAAAAAGATATAAAGCTCATAATAATAGACTATCTGCAGCTGTCGACGAGCGGAGAAGATACAAAGGGCGTCACCCGCGGCGAAGACGTCGGTAAGATATCGAGGGCCCTTAAAGTAATGGCAAGAGAGCTAAACGTACCTGTCATAGTAGGCTCGCAGCTGAACCGCGACTGTGAAAAAAGGCCGGACAAAAGGCCTCAGATAAGCGATCTTCGCGAGTCGGGCTCTATAGAGCAGGATGCGGATATAGTGCTTTTCATTTACAGAGACGACGTATATCACTCGGATTCGCAATTTAAAAATATAGCCGAGATAATAATAGGTAAACACAGGAACGGCCCCACCGGAAATGTCAAGCTCGCATACATACCCGAAAGAATGACATTCAGAGATATAGCGTTCAACAGTAGCGCGCCGATGCAGTAGAATGTATTCAGACATATACCGTAGATTCTGCGCCGCCGTTTCACAAAAATGCGGCGTTATAAGTAAAGATACAAAAATATTGGCCGCAGTGTCCGGAGGCTCGGATTCTGTATGCCTTCTCATGCTTCTGTGTGATCGTTTCGGAGCTGACAGGATAGTGTGCGCTCATTTCAACCACATGATAAGGGGAGAAGAGGCGTGCAGAGACGAGGATTTTACAAGAAGCATTGCATTGAGATGCGGTGTGAGATTTATTTCGGGACGCGGAGACGTGAACGCATACGCGCGTGAGAACAGACTCGGCACCGAGGAAGCGGCGAGAAAACTGAGATACGCTTTCCTTAAAGAGAGTGCATCGGAGATCGGAGAAGGCACGCTTATCGCCACCGGACATAATTCCGGGGACAGAACGGAAACGGTGCTGTTCAACATTGCAAGGGGCACTTCGATCGACGGACTGAAGGGCATGGAATACAGGACGAAGGACGGTATCATACGTCCCTTGCTCGATATAACAAAAAAGGAGACGGAGGAGGTCTGCGCTCACTTTGACATAAAGCCTGTTTATGACAGTACGAATTCCGACACGTCATATACGAGAAATATGATAAGACACGACTGCCTGCCGTATCTGTGCGGTATGTTCGGGGATGATTTTGAAAGCCACATAATAAATCTCGCCGACAACGCCGCCGCCGACAGCGACTTTCTGAATAAAAAAAGAGAAGAAGCCTTCGAAGAATGCTGCATTGTACAGGAAAGGCCGTTCAGAAGGATCGTTCTCGATACCGACAGATTTTCACGTCTTCATATTTCAATAAAAAGAAGACTCGCAAGGTTTATAATGAGCAGAGTGCGCGACGGATCGGGAGATTACATTTTCCCGGACGGTACGGGTATATATTCTCATATGATAAATTCCGTATGCGATATGGCGTCCTCTGTGAGAACGGGTAAGAGGCTCGACCTGCCTCTGGGAGTGAAATGCATAGCCGGATCCGACGGCCTGACATTTATACATGAGGAGTGCCTTGTGAGCGGTCAGAAAAGGATATTTGAAAGCACACACATGTCTGTAAGACATGAACGGTATGACTTCGGAGCAATATACGGATCGCTTCGGGATAAAAAGGATTCCGAGGAATTTTTTGATGAGGACAAGCTTGCGGCCGAATTCGGGAGCGATTATAAGATCGAATTCAGAGCGGGAACAGGAGAAGATCATTTTACGCCCTTCGGAGCCCCCGGCGGCAAAAAGCTCTCTAAATTTTATATTGATAAGAAGATCAGCCGGTTTGAGAGGCCTTATATCCGCGTCGCCGCGATAAATAACGAGATATTATGGATCCCCGGAATGCGCAGAAGTTCGGCGGCGCCTATTGATAAAAATACAACTCGTGTTATAATATTGCAATGTATGTCAGATACGGAGGGTAATTGATGAGGGAAATTGAAGAATATCAGGGCCGTATTCTTGCTTCGGAGGAAGAGATACGCGCCATGACGGCAGAGCTCGGAGCGCGCATCACGAACGATTATAAGGGTAAGGAGCTTCTGCTCATAGGTGTGCTTAAAGGCGGATTCATTTTTATGGCCGATCTTGTGCGGCAGATACATCTTCCCGTCACGGTTGATTTTATAGCAGTCTCGAGCTACGGCTCGTCAACGAAAACATCCGGCGTTGTGCGCCTTGTTAAAGATGTGGATGTACCGCTTGCCGGAAAGCATGTTATAATAGTTGAGGACATAATAGACACGGGGCTCACGCTCACACATCTTAAAGAGCTTTTTAAGACGAGAAATCCGCTCAGCGTTAAGATATGTACCGCGTTTGACAAGCCGTCCAGAAGAAAAGTTGATTTAAAAGCAGAATATACGGGAATAACTGTACCTGATGAGTACGTGATAGGCTACGGCCTTGATTATGACGGAGTGATGCGCAATCTTCCGCAGCTGTATGTTCTGAATGAAAATATTTTAAAGGATTAGAAGGAGGCATATCGCTTGAAGTTACTGAGAACGATCTCACCTTATATAGTGATAATCGGCGCGATCGTCCTGATCGTGGCCGTTGTAACGAGTCTTATAAAACCGCCTGAGATGTCATATACGGATTTTGTGACTGAGCTGAAAGCTGACAACATCGAGAGTGTGGAGCTCGAAGACAACACAGCAACCGTAGTCATCAAAGATAAGAGCAAAACGAATGAATCGATAGAAAAGGGAGAATATATCCTTACCATACAGGCCGATGAGAATTTTGACGAGATGATGCTCGGCGAGTTGCAGAACGGAAGGGATATAAAGTACAATACGGTAGTGAGAAATGTTCCGTTCATAGTTTCGATCATACCTTATATACTCCTTATCGTGCTCTTCTTTATCTTCATGTATGTCATGCTCGGACAGGGGCAGAACAGCGGCGGCAAGATAATGAGCTTCGGAAGAAGCCGCGCGAGACTTTACACTGCGAGCAAGATCACATTTGCCGATGTGGCCGGAGCCAAGGAAGAAAAAGAAGAAATGATGGAGATAGTGTCTTTTCTCAAAAATCCGAAGCAGTATTCACTCCTGGGTGCACGTATACCTAAGGGTGTCCTTATGGTGGGACCTCCCGGAACAGGTAAGACGTATCTCGCAAAAGCGGTGGCCGGCGAGGCCGGAGTGCCGTTCTTCTCAATAAGCGGTTCGGATTTTGTTGAAATGTACGTGGGCGTGGGAGCGTCGCGTGTGCGCGACCTTTTCGAACAGGCAAAAAAGAACTCTCCGTGTATAGTCTTCATAGATGAGATAGACGCCGTGGGACGTCACAGAGGCGCAGGACTCGGAGGCGGTCACGACGAGCGTGAACAGACACTGAACCAGCTGCTTGTTGAAATGGACGGATTCGGCGTCAATGAGGGCGTCATAGTGATAGCTGCCACCAACAGACCCGATATACTGGATCCCGCTCTTACAAGACCGGGACGTTTTGACAGGAAAATAATGGTGGGCTACCCCGATATAAAGGCACGAGAGGAAATACTGAGAGTCCATGCCAGGAACAAGCCTCTCGATGATTCGGTCGATCTCGAAGATGTTGCCAAGATAACATCCGGGTTTACGGCTGCCGATCTTGAAAATCTCCTTAATGAGTCCGCTCTTCTGGCGGCAAGAGACAGAGCCGAGAAGATAGGTCCTCAGCAGATAAAGGAGGCCACATTCAGAGTCATAGTAGGTCCCGAGAAAAGAAGCCGTGTAATGACTGATAAGGATAAGTGGCTTACAGCGATACATGAAGTGGGACACGCCATTGCGGTCCGTCTGCTGTCGTCCACGGAGAAGGTAGACAGGATATCCATAATACCTGCGGGCGGCGCGGGAGGATATACCGCTCACAGACCCGAAGAGGATACGTCATATATGACACGTTCTCAGCTGAATGAAGAGATAATGGTCTGCCTTGGCGGTAAAGCGGCCGAAGATATAGTTCTGAATGAAGTCAGCACAGGTGCGTCGTCCGATCTTAAGCGCGCAAATACCGTGGCCCACAATATGGTGGCAAAATACGGAATGAGCAACAATATAGGCAACCTTGTTTTCGACAATGAAAGCAATGAAGTGTTCATAGGCAGGGATTACGGACACACGCGCACGTACAGCGAGGAAACGGCAGCTATCATCGACCGCGAGGTCAAGGCGATCATAGACAGCGCTTACGCCGACGTTTGCTCGGTGCTCAGAAATAATCTCGAAAAGCTCGATCACATAGCACGTGTGCTTTTAGAGCGCGAGCGCATCGAAGGCGATGAGTTTGAAGCGCTCATGAATGAATAAAGATCATAATATGCATTATCGCTTCCAGCAGCAATATCATGAACACATAAGCGATATCCATAGAAACATTCCTTTCCGTTCCGGAGCATGAAGTGGAGTCATACAATATTTTATGAACCGGAACGGGATTTTGTTACAGGGAGGCGATACCTTACATATGCGATCCGATCCGGCGGAAAAACTGAAAGGCATAATTGCCGATATAATATATCAGAACGACGAAACAGGCTTTAAGATATGTGAACTTGAGACCGAAACGGATACGGCGGTCATTAAAGGCATACTTCCTTTTGTATCTGTCGGAGAGCGTGTACTTCTTGAAGGCACGTGGTCGGTACATGATGTGTACGGCGAGCAATTCAATGTAACGGATTTTGTAAAAGAAATACCGCGTAAACCGGATGAAATGGAATTCTTTCTGGCGTCGGGTCTTATAGACGGCGTTGGCAACGCAACTGCACGGCTCATAGTAAATGCCTTCGGCGAGGATACGTATGACGTTTTGACTGATCATCCGGAGAAGCTTGAAGCTCTCAAAGGTATCACGCATAACAGAGCTCAGAAGATATCTGCCGCATTCAGGGAACATTTCCTCATGAGCGATATCGTCATGTTCATGGGACGGTTCGGAGCGGGTACAAAGCTCGCAGTCAAGGCATATAAGCTGTACGGAGAAAATGCAGTCAGGGTCATAAGTGAGGATCCGTATATACTTTCCGAGGATATGCCCGAGATCGGTTTTAAGAACATAGACAAGATAGGGCGCGCCGTAGGTATACCGTATGATTCCCAAACCAGGATATACGCCGGAATAATCCATTGCCTGAAAATGGGAATGCAATACGGACATGTATACGTACCTGTCGATATACTCGCCGATGAATGCGCGGAGCTGCTTCAGGTTGAGAGAAAAAAGATAACGGATTGCATATACGAGCTTGATATACTTTCAAAGATACACATTGATACATCGGAAAATAACGAGCAGGCCGCGTATATAGCGTTTGTGTATGATTGCGAGCAGTACACCGCAAAGAGACTTTCCGAGCTTGCATCGCTAGCGTATAAAGTCGATGACAGGAATTTTGAGATATGTGCTGAGCAGTTCGCAAAGTTCTCAGGCTGCGAGCTCGACGAAAATCAGAAGAATGCGGTCAGGACAGCCGGTGAGAACGGCGTTACCGTTATCACGGGAGGCCCGGGGACAGGTAAAACGACTATCATAAGGGCTCTCGTTCATTTTATGTCTTCCTGCGGCAGGAAGTGTGTACTCGCAGCCCCTACCGGCAGAGCCGCCAAGCGCATGGCGGAAGCGTGCGGTATGACTGCCAAAACCATTCACAGACTTCTGGAATTTTCGGGAGATGACTCCGAGGATGCGGAGCCCGCATTTAAAAGGGACGAGGACAATCCTATAGATGCGGATGTCGTCATAATCGATGAGGTTTCAATGGTAGATACATTTCTCATATATCATCTGCTTAAGGCCATACCTGATAATGTGCAGCTCGTACTTGTGGGCGACAAGGATCAGCTGCCGTCCGTGGGTCCGGGAAATGTACTCAAGGATATAATATCGTCAGGCATTTTTCCGGTCGTAACTCTCTCCGTTATATACAGACAGAGCACGGGCAGCCTCATAACATTAAATGCTCACAGGATAAACAGAGGTGAAATGCCGGAGCTCAACAAAAAAGGCGGAGACTTCTTCATAATAAACAGCGCTTATCAGAGCGACAGCGAAAATATCGTCACAGAGCTGTGTACGAAAAGGCTCCCCGGAGCGTACGGTATCGATCCCTTAAAAGACATACAGGTACTCATACCTTCAAGGAAAGGGCAGAGCGGCGTGCTGAATATGAACAGTATTTTACAGGAGCAGCTTAATCCTCCCGCAAAATACAAAAAAGAGACGGCTCATATGGGCGTTATATTCCGCGAAGGCGACAGGATAATGCAGATAAAAAACAATTACGGCATCGAATGGCACAGCAGGAGCAGGATAGAAGAGACCGGTGCAGGCATTTTCAACGGTGAAATGGGCGAGATCACTGAGATAAACGAAAAAACGCGCGAGCTTACAGTTCTGTACGATGATGAAAGAGAGGCTGTATATCAGTTCTCGGAGCTGGCGCAGCTTGAACATTGCTATGCTATAACCGTACATAAGAGCCAGGGAAGCGAATTCCCTTACTGTGTGATATCTCTGATAAACACACCGCCCGTACTCATGACGAGAAATATTCTGTATACTGCCATAACAAGGGCAAAACAGATGGTGATAATAGTAGGTACGAGAGAACAGATAAAGCGCATGACAGACAATAACAGGCAGCAGCTCCGTTATACGGGACTCAAAAGGAAGCTTGAAGAATATGCGGATATTCTGTACCCTCCCGTATGTCCTCTCTGCGGTGCGAATTTAAAATACGGAAGCGCCGATGTACTCTGCACAAAGTGCGGGAGCGACAGTGAAAACTTCCTACAGAAAAAGCCTGACGTTTCGGAGATACTCCCGGGCTGCTCGGATTTTACGTGTGTGTTCAATTACACGGGAAATGTGCGAGACGCCGTTTTAAAATATAAATTTCAGGGTGAGATATGGATGGCGAGGCCCTTTGCGGCTCTTCTTGATTCAAGCATAAAGGCAGCGGGTATATATGAAAGATGCGACGCACTCACATACGTACCGGTGAGCTCAAAAAGATTACGGGAAAGAGGCTATGACCAGACACTTGAAATTATAAAAATGATGGTAAAAATACACGGGAAGAAGCTGAAATGCATTGATGCCATAGTAAAGAAAAAGGATGCCGCCGACAATGCACTTAACCGTAAGAGCAAAAACGAGAGAGTGAGCGAGAGCAGATACGAATTCGGCGGAATACAGGGCGAAATAAAAAATAAAAGGATATTGCTCATTGACGATATACTCACGACCGGTTCGACATTGAGGGAATGTACGGATATTTTACTGCGAAACGGTGCGTCATCTGTCATGTGCGCGGTACTCGCCACAGGAAGAAAGGATATCTGATGATAATTTATACGTGTGAAAATATGGGCCTCAGCTTCGGCGGAGACAGCATACTGGAAAATATAAGCTTAAATATAAACGAACACGACAGGATAGGCATTGTCGGCGATAACGGCGCGGGAAAGACGACTTTCATAAAGCTCCTCACGGGAGAATTACAGCCTACGGAGGGAAGGATATTAAGATGTCAGGGAGCCTCCGACAATACGGGATACCTTCCTCAGAATGCGGGACTTGATTCCGATCTTCCGGTGTACGACGAATTCATTTCCGCATACCGGGAGCTCCTGCAAATGGAAGAAAATATGGAAACTCTCGAGAAAAAGCTTGTGTCATGCTCGGAAAGCGAGGCAATGTCGATCTCCTCAAAGCTCAGCGCACTTTATGATCAGTACGTCATGAAGGACGGACTCACATACAAGAGCAGGATAGAAAGCGTACTTCGCGGATTGGGATTCGGTAAGAGCATGTGGAACATGCCCATATGCGACCTGAGCGGCGGTCAGAAGACAAGGCTGTTCCTCGGAAAGCTTATTTTAAGGCAGCCCGATATACTCATACTCGACGAGCCCACCAACCATCTCGATGCCGAGTCCGTGGACTGGCTCGAGGATGAGATAAAGGCGTATAAAGGAACGCTTATCATAATATCGCACGACAGATATTTTCTTAATGCCGTTACAGACAAAACGCTTCTGATAGAAGATCAGAGAGCATATCTCTATAAGGCGCCGTATGACAAATATGCCGATTTAAGAAAGAAGGATCTGCTCTACCTGGAAAGATGCCGTAAACAACAGCAGAAGCAGATCGCCGTTATACAGGCGTTCATAGAGAAACAGCGCATGTGGAACAGAGAAAGAAATATCATAGCCGCAGAGAGCAGACTAAAGCAGCTGGAGAAAATGACTATAATAGAGAACCCGTACAGTGAGGACAATACTCCTGTCATCAGATTTGAGATCGAAAGACTCGGAGGAAAGGATGTGCTCGAAGTCAAGGATCTGAGCTTCGCTTATACCGGAAGCGAACTCTTCAGCGGACTTTCATTCAGCGTCAAAAGGGGAGAAAGAGTCTTTATTCAGGGTCCGAACGGCTGCGGTAAGTCTACGCTCATTAAAATACTCACGGGAATACTCGAGCCCTGCGGAGGGGAATATAAGATAGGCGCCAATATAAGATACTCATATTACGCACAGGATCTTTCTTCTCTGGGCGGGGACAATACGGTGTTTGACGAGGTATTCACTCATGCGAACAAGGGACGCGGTGCAGTCGATCTTATTTCAGCCGGTAAAATAAGAAACGCACTGGCGGCTTTCGGTTTCAAAGGTGACGACGTGTTCAAGAAGGTGAACGATCTGAGCGGCGGCGAAAAATCCCGCGCAGCGCTGCTTAAAATGACATATGACAGATCATCTCTGCTCTTTTTGGACGAGCCCACGAATCACCTTGATATAAAAACGAGAGAAGTACTTGAAAATGCTCTTTCGGAATTTGAAGGGACGGTGATAGCAGTGTCACATGACAGATATTTTACGGAGAAGATAGCCACGAAGATCATAAATATGCAGGAATATTGCGCCGCAAATAAAGAAAGAGAAAAAGAAAAGAGCAAAGACAGGGACAAACGCCCGGGCGGTGCGAACATAAGAGAAGAACGGGCCAGAGAAAGAAAACGCGAAGCTCTGGCCAGGCAGCTGGAGAGCAAGATAGAGTCCATGTACGATGAGATGGATGAAATAGACAAGGTCATATACAGATCACAATATGAAGGCGATTATGAGCTTGTGAATCATTTTTACGATCTTAAAACGGAGCTTGAAAAGAATATCGAAAAAGCCATTTCGGAGTATGATTCTTTAAGTTGACATTTTACCTTCTGAGATGATAAACTTCACTCAGTTAAGAGATACGGAGGCGTTAGCTTTTTGGAGAAAAGCGTACATGTTGTATCAAACGCGGATATAGCGAATATATTCGGCAATAATGACACTAATATATCTATAATCGAGGAAGCGTACAACGTAAAGCTCGGCATTGACAGCGACGATATAAGGATCGTCGGCGACAGCGTAAAGGAACTGGATCTGGCCGCATCCGTAATAGAGAAGCTGGCAGATATTTCCGCAAAAGGCGAACTCATAACAAGGCAGATGACGGCGTATATCTGCGACATGGCATCTGAAGGCAATGTAGACAGCATTAATGATGACTATGCGGCGGGTGCGGTGTGCATAAATGCCAAAGGAAAGCCCGTAAGAGCAAAAACAGGCGGACAGGCACAGTATATCGAAGCCATAAAAAGATCGCAGCTCGTTTTCGGTATAGGGCCCGCCGGAACTGGTAAAACGTATCTTGCGGTGGCTATGGCCGTGAGTGCCCTCAAGAAAAATGAGGTTTCGAGGATAATACTCACGCGTCCGGCAGTAGAAGCGGGAGAGAAGCTCGGCTTTCTTCCGGGCGATCTGCAAAGTAAGGTGGATCCGTACGTAAGGCCTTTATACGACGCTCTTTATGATATAATGGGTTTCGACAGCTTTACGCGAAATTTTGAACGCGGTGTCATAGAGATAGCGCCGCTTGCCTACATGCGCGGCCGCACTCTCGACAATTCGTTCATAATACTTGATGAGGCTCAGAATACGACTCAGGAGCAGCTTAAAATGTTCCTGACAAGGATAGGGCAGGGATCAAAAGCGGTAGTCACCGGCGACATAACTCAGATAGATCTGCCTCCCGATAAATCGTCGGGACTCAAAAAGGTCAGAAAAATACTGGCGTCCCTTTCAGAGATAGAATTTATCGATCTGACCGAGAAGGACGTTGTCAGGTGTGAGCTCGTACAGAAAATAATACGCGCTTACGAAAAATACGAAAGGAATTCGAAATGAGTACACCCTTATGCAAATGCGATATCATATTCGAAAACAGATGCGCGGGCAGGGAAATGCAGAAGAATTACAGGACTGTCGCACTGCGCACCGCATCGGGAGTATTTGAGAACGAATGCTCCGCCGTTATCAGGAACAAATGCGAAGGCGCGCATATCAAAGGATTCGAGGTAAATATAATTTTCACGGATGAGGACAGAATGCGCGATATAAACAGAGAGCAGAGAAATATCGACAGCAGCACCGACGTGCTTTCGTTTCCACTTAATGATCTTGAATACGGAAACGGCGTCATAAGTACAACAAATGTAAATGAAGATACGGGCAGACTCATGCTGGGCGATATACTGGTCTGCGTGCCCGTCATGCTCCGTCAGGCAGATGAATACGGACACGGAGCAGACAGGGAATGTGCTTTTCTCATATGTCACGGCCTGCTGCATCTTCTCGGATATGACCATATGAATAAAGAGGATGAAGCGCAGATGTCGGAGATATCGGAGACGGTACTGAAGCGCCTCGATTACATACGCACAAGCAGCGTATTCAGATCAGGCTTTATTACTGTGATAGGCAAGCCCAACGCCGGCAAATCCACGATCATAAACCGCCTTGTAGGCGAGAAGGTGGCTATCACTTCTCCCAAACCGCAGACAACGCGCTCCAATTTAAGAGCGGTGATAACTAAAAACGATCATCAGATGATATTTATAGACACACCGGGAATACATACGCCGAAGAACAGATTAGGTCAGTACATGGTAAATTCCGCCGCATCTACATTCTCGGAGGTGGATATAATAGTCATGGTATGCGACGCTACGGACAGATCGCTTTCCGATATAGACTCCCGCATAATAGAAAAGCTCAGGAGCGAGAGATCAAAGCCCGTATTTCTTGTCATAAATAAGACAGACGCCGTGAGGAAAGACGTCATACTTGAGAAGATCGCACTTTATTCCGGAATGTATGATTTCAAGGACATAATACCTGTTTCGGCTCTCAAAAATGACGGCATAGATATACTTTATGATATAATACTCGCATCGCTCAAAGAGGGCCCGCAGTATTTTCCTTCCGGCATAACGGCGGACACTACAATGAGGACGATCGCGTCCGAAATAATACGCGAAAAGATACTTCTTAATACGAATGACGAGGTGCCCCACGGCGTGGGCGTCGAAATAATACAGTATAAAGAGCCGAAGAGTGAAGGCGGCATAATCTCGATACAGGCGAATATCTATTGTGAAAAAGAGACTCACAAAGGTATAATAATAGGAAAAAACGGTGAAAAGCTAAAAAAAATAGGCGCTTCCGCGAGACGGGACATAGAACGCCTGGCAGGAGCACAGGTAAACATAAAACTGTGGGTAAAGGTCAAGAATGACTGGCGCAACAGCCCGTCTATGCTTAAAGAGCTGGGTTTTCAATGAGTGAAGACAGACACATAAAAACAGACGGTATCGTGCTCAGGGAGACCCCTCTCGGCGAAAACGGCAAGCTGCTCGTTTTCTTTACAAGGCAGCACGGCAGGCTCACAGCCGCCGCTAAAGGCGTTAAAAAAGCGGGAAGCTCAATGGTGCAGATAGCTCAGCTCTTTGCATACAGTGATCTTGAGCTGTACAGGGGTTCCTCGTCATTATATACGCTCACCGGAGGAACTCTGATAGAGCCATTCTTCGGATTGGGCTCCGATTACGACAGGATACTTGAAGCGTCGAATATGTCATCCCTTCTTCTGAAGGTGATACAGGAGGAGCTGCCGGATGAGGATACGATGAGGCTTCTTCTCAATGCGCTTTATATGATAAGCAGCGGCAAAAGAAGACCCGATCTTACACGCCTGATATTTTCGCTGAGGCTCCTCATGTATCAGGGAATTGCCCCTGATACGGCCGAAATAACCCGCATGTGGGGAAGATCGCTCAGCAAAGGCACAGAAGGGGCGCTGGAGCATATATTTTACGCCGATATGAAGGATCTGTTCTCGTTCGGCGTATCGGACGATGTGATGTCGGAGCTGGAAGGGATATCATCTATGCTCCTGCACGACATATAATATAATATAAATACGGAGGTTGAATGCTATATGCCTACATATACTGAAAAGAAGATATGCGATTTCAAAGCCGGAGATTATGTATACGGCGTTTTTTACATAAGGGAATCCGAGCTTAAGACCACTACCACAAATAATAAATACATGAATTTTACGTTTGCGGATAAGACAGGCGAGATCAATGCCAAGCTTTGGGATTGGGATGCGGACAATGCGGGAAGATTTCCGGCGGGAGCTCTCGTAAAGGCACGCGGGAACGTGCTTGACTGGCAGGGGCAGCCGCAGTTTAAGATAGACGCCATTTCAAAAGTGATAGAAGCCGACAATATAAAGATATCGGATTATATTCCTTCAGCGCCTTATTCCGGCGAGGCCATGTACAATTTTCTATTTACTGTCATTAACGAAAAAATGCAGGATGAGGATCTTAAAAAGATATCGTCATATATACTTGAGCAGAACAGAGATTTACTGCTCACGGCGCCTGCCGCCAAGAAAAACCATCATGCCGTAAGGTCGGGATTGTTATACCATACTTCTACCATGCTGAGAGCCGCCGTGACGCTTTCGTCGATCTATACATTCCTGAACAGGGATCTGCTCTATACAGGCGTGATACTTCACGATATAGGCAAGCTGTTCGAAATGAAGCAGACAGATATAGGACTTGTGTCCGAATATACAACGGAGGGCACGCTGCTCGGCCACATAATACAGGGTATAAACTATATAGACCGTGTCGGTACCGAAATAGGCACGGACGGAGAAAAGCTCATGCTCATAAAACACATGATACTCTCGCACCATTATATTCCGGAACACGGCAGCCCCAAGCCTCCTGCTTTCCCGGAAGCCGAGATGCTGCATTACCTCGACATACTGGACGCCAGGATGTACGATATGCAGTCAGCTGAGGCCGCTACCGAAACAGGCGCCTTCAGTGAAAGAATATGGTCTCTTGAAAACAGATCCGTATACAAGAGCCCCGCGATATACGATAATGCTTAGAGTCATAACAGGACGCTCCGGAAGCGGCAAGAGCGAAAAATGCATAACCGAATTCAACTCGTATATCCAAAAGCAGAGGAATAACGGCTTGTGGGCATATTTTTTTGTGCCCGAGCAGTATACGATGATAACGGAGAGACGGCTTCTCGAATATCAAAAAAGAGAATGCTTTCCCTCACTCGGAATAATAGGACACGAGGTGCTCAATTTTAAACGTTTTTCTCACCGCATACTCTCATTGTACGGCGGATCGTCGGCCACTCCTCTCAATGAATCCGGTAAAATAATGATGCTGACTTCAGCATGCTCGAAATTAAAGGATAAGCTGCAGTATTTTAAATCAGTGGCAGACAAGCCTTCACAGGCTTCCCGCATGCTGTCTCTCATAGAGGAATTCGGGAAATACGGTGTGACCGGCGCCGTGATAGATAATATAAAAACCGGCGACAGTTATCTTGAGAGAAAGCTCGGCGACATAAAGCTCATATTAAATGAATATTCCGAAATGAAAAAGGGAGTTTTCACGGATGAGAACGATCTTTTCGACAATATGCTGCGTAAAATAAAGGAAAAGCATTTCTTTGACGGCAGATCTGTCTGGATAGATTCATTCACAGGCTTCACAAGCTCCGAGCTTGAGCTCATCGACGTAATGCTCAGGAGCTGCGAATGTGTCACCGTCACATTGTGCACCGATCTGTCAGGCGATCCCGCTTTCGAATGCATTGACAAGACATTTGCACGTCTCAAAAAGCTTTCCGAGAAAAACGGCACAGACCTCCGATTGATAAATCTGACCGAAAACGCGTCCGGCGCCGATTATAAATATGAAGACGAGTCTCTGAGGATACTTGAAAGAAATATAACAAAAGCCCGTATGCCCCGCATGAACATAAAGCCCGAGGCGATAGCTCTCGGTGAATTTAAAAATATAAACAGCGAGGTGTCGTACTGTGCCGAACGTATCAAGCATATGCACGACATTGAACATACCGAATATTCGCATATCGCCGTTGCAGTACGAAGACCCGAGGATTATGAGGCTGCGATAAAGACTGCCTTTGCAAGATACGGTATCCCGTTTTATATAGACAGCAAAAAGACGCTCGACAATAACCCGCTCATAAAGACCGTGCTGTCTGTGCTCGCCATAATAGCCGACGACTGGCGCCGGGAAGATGTGCTCGAATGTATCAAGTCGGGCATTTTTACCGCTGAAGACATGAAAGCCGCGGATCTGATAGAAAACGAGATGCTCAGATCAGGCCTTAAAGGCAGGGGCATGTGGAAAAGAACGGAAAACGAATACTGCTCCGCATTTTACCGCATGATAGATACTCTTTATAAAGGCTTCTCCGGATGCAGCGTGCTCTCCGACGCCTGCCGGGTGTTCTGCGAATATATATCCGCTTGTAAAATAAAAGATGTCATTGAAAATACCGCAGTTAAAATGCGTGAAAACGGGAATGCCGTGCCGGCCGACGAATATTCAAGGATATGGAATATACTGATGGATGTGATAGGGCAGATCGCTCTCTTTATGGGTGATGAACCCGTAGAAAGCGCCCGCGCCGCCGCCTCAAAAATGAATAACCTGCTGGGAGTATCGTTCTCGCAATACAGGATAGGATTTCTTCCTCCGGATAACGACAGTGTTCAGATATTGAGCATAGAGCGTTCAAGAAGCGCCCATATAAAGGCTTTGTTCCTTATGGGGGCAAACGACGGAATACTCCCTTCGGATTTTGACGATGACGGCATACTGAATGACACGGAACGTAAAACGCTTGAAAAATGCGGGATAGAGCTGGCCGACGACATTGAGGCGAAAGCATCAAAAGAGAATTTTTACATATATACCGTGCTCTCAATGCCATCGTCAAGGCTTGAGATATCATGGCCTCTTGAAGATACTGCGGGCAATCAGCTCAAGCCTTCTCACATGATATTGCGTAAGATGCGAATGCTTTTCGGCGGACTCACCGTAAACAGCATGTGCGGCACGGAATCAGAAAGATCGCAGTATCGTGATATGATCTGCAGACCGATACGGGCGGACGTGAACAGAGAGCTGTTCCATATAAACGGAACGCTTTATACGACAGTTTCCAGGATAGAATCATTTTACAAATGCCCGTACGGCTTTTTTCTGTCGTACGGACTGAAGCTGAAGCCGAGAGAAGAAGCAAGATTGGAATTTTACGATCTCGGTAATCTGATGCACGGGATAATAGACAGATCTGCGGATATATTATTCTCAGACGAAGATCCTCCGGATATGGAGAGATGCTCCCATATAATAGATCTTGTGTATGATGAGGCGGCGGGAGCATTGCGATTTAACGGCAGGGAGCTGTCCGCAAGGGAAGCCTTTGCGCTCGGAAGGATACGCAAATATGCGGGTACGACGCTTTTTAACCTGAAAAGGCAGGCAGATGCGGGAAGCTTTAAGATCGAGCAGTGCGAGGCAAGATTTGACAATTCGCCGGGCGCAAAGCTTAAAGCTGTTGAAATACTCCCCGATGAGGCGTCGGATGCGCTCTCGAAGATATGCGTTACGGGAAGGATCGACAGATATGATATAATGCGGGACGGAGATCTGTCATATATACGCGTGATAGATTATAAATCGTCCCACCATTCCATTAATGAGGAAGATGTATTCGAGGGTACGAAGCTTCAGCTCATAACATATCTTAATGCGGTCGTCGATTCTTTTCCGAAAGGCAGGGCCATACCTGCCGGCGTGCTTTATTTTACATTTGGAAACGGTATAACATCCGATGAATGTCATCCCACCCCGAGCACCGCCGAAGACAAAAACAAGAGCTTTGTCATGAACGGCTTCGTGCTGGACGATGAGCGCGTTATAGAAGGCATGACAGGCGGAAAAGATGTTAAGGTCATAGGCGGACAAAAGAATAAGGACGGTATTTCTTTAAAGCGGAATACGAACATGCTGAAGACCGCGGCCGATTTTGAAGCAATGAGGAAAGGTGCTCATGACAGGATCAAAGACGGCGCCCGGCTCATAACGGACGGTCTTTTTTCGATAAGGCCGTCTGTAGTGGATAAAAAATCGCAGTGCAATTTCTGCAAGTTCGGATCTGTGTGCGCCAATTGTCAGAGGCTTGACTAAAATGCATATGAGGGATATAATCATTGGGCAAATTCAAAAGGGAGGTTTTTCTCATGAAGAAAACAGATTTAGTATCTAAAATTGCCGATAATGCAAAAATCAGCAAGAACGAATGCACAAAAGTAGTGGATCAGGTGTTTGCCGAGATAACAGCTGCTCTTGCTGCGGGCGAGAATGTGACAATAGCCGGCTTCGGAACATTTTCCGCTAAGGAAAGAGCCGAAAGAGTAGGTGTGAATCCCCAGAAGAGAGACGAAAAGATAGTTATACCCGCTATGAAGATCCCGTCGTTCAAGGCAGGAAAGGCACTTAAAGAAGCTGTAAGATAACGTTTAGTCATAACATATTTATATACCGTCTTTATGCTCATTAAATGAATAATATATAGGAGTGTGATAATTATTTAATGGGCAGAAGATTAAGTTTTATTTTCGGGCGTCGTGCCCGCGGTATCATACGGAACAATGATTTGCCTAAAGCTATTGCATTCGTCGATTATGAGCACTGGTTCATCTCAATGGAGAAGCTTCACGGCCTGAAGCCTGATATACAGGCATGGTTTGATGATCTGAAGGAGAAGTGCAATATAGTCGAGGTCATATTTTTTGCGAATTTTACAAAATTTCGCGATAAAGAAGCAGAGACAAAACGTATAAGAGCCTTTACGAATAAGATAATAGACACATACAATCCTGATATGTATTACAAAAAAGATTATACTGATTTTATTATACTCGACAATATTTATCAGAAGGCATTGACAGATCAGGATGCGGAAATGTTCATAATTTTCTCGGGAGACGGGCATTTCAGCTCCGCGGCCGCTTTTCTCAGGAATTTCTGCAATAAGCAGGTCGGCGTTTACGGCGTAAGAAGCTGTATAAGCAACAATCTCAAGAAAAGCGCGGATTGGGTGGTTGAAGTACCTCTCGTGAACGAGGGAAATTATTCGATTTATAATATGATCTTCTCTTCGCTCAAGAATACCATGGAGAAGGGAAGCAGGCAGCCGACTTTTACGAAAACAGTAGAGTTTGTGTCTTCAAAATATACGGTGCCGACCGCAAAAGTGCGGGAGTGCATGATCGATCTTGTAAATAAAGGATACTTAATACAGACGATGGAGCTTACGAGACAAAAAGAGAACATACGCGTTATACGTCCGGACTGGAAGAAGATAAACAGAGACGGTATATGGCATAATGCGTAATACAGATGCATAAAGACGGTTATATATGTTTGTTAAATTTTAGATTGACAGTATATGCCTTTTTGTGGTAACATTCGGACGTTGATCAGGACGGTCCTCTGCATTCTTCGCACGAACGTCTTCGCAGGAAGGAGAGAAGAATTTATGGTTGATATAATTAAAGCTGTTGAAGCTGATTATCTTAAAGAACAAACCGCACCCCTTATGATCGGTGACTACGTAAAGGTTCACTTTAAGGTCATAGAGGGAACGAGAGAGAGGATTCAGATATTCGAAGGAACAGTGATAGGAAGACGCGGCACAGGCCTTTGTGAGACATTCACTGTCAGAAGGATATCGTACGGTGTGGGAGTTGAGAGAGTTTTCCCCGTGCATTCACCTAAGATCGCCAAGATAGAAACCGTCAGACACGGTAAAGTCAGACGTGCCAAGCTGTATTATCTGCGCGGCAGAGTCGGAAAGGCTGCTAAGGTTGCCGAAAAGCTCGATTGATCACTTTAAAGACAGAGAAGCGGTCTGCATATTCCGTATAAGAGGAAGAGCAGACCGTTTTGGTATATTTTACGGCAGTTTTATAAACTGATATGAATTGATTAAACTGATTTATTACCGGAGGGATCTGCATAATGAAATACGGATATGTGCGTGTGGGATCGGCCGCGCCTGATATTAAAGTGGCTGACTGCAGATATAATGCTGACAGGATGATCGAGTGTATCAAAGCTGCGGATAAAAATGAATGCGATATTCTCGTATTTCCCGAGCTTTCCGTCACCGGCTACACGTGTTCCGATCTGTTCCTTCAGCCGGCACTCATCGAAAGCGCCGAATGCGAGACACTGCGCATAGCCGGATCGACAAAGGGACTTTCCTGTATCGTTCTCGCAGGCCTTCCCGTGGCATGCGGCGCGGCTTTATACAATGCGGCGGCGGTCATATATGACGGTAAAATATACGGATTCGTACCGAAGCAGAACATACCGAATTATTCGGAATTTTACGAATTGAGACATTTCACGCCCTTCCCGAAACGATCAAAAACGATAAGCGTGCGTTTCGGAGATGCCGAGATACCGCTGGGGAATATACTGTTTGATTGCTCGGATGCGATGCGCGGCTTGAAATTCGGCGCCGAGATATGCGAAGACCTTTGGGTGGCCGATCCGCCTTCAACGGCACTTGCCAAGGCCGGAGCCGTTATGATATGCAATCTTTCCGCCAGCAACGAGATAATAGGGAAGAGAAGCTACAGGAAGAACATCGCGTCCGCGCATTCCGGGCGTCTCATATGTTCATACATATACAGCGATGCCGGAGCGCGGGAGTCGACCACCGATATGGTATTTTCAGGGCACCGCTTCATTTACGAAAATGCTTCACTGCTGGCAGAAGCGGAGCCTTTCGCCCGGTCCGGTGTGATATATGCCGACACGGATGTATCGCTCCTCATGAACGAGCGTAAGAATACGACTACATTTCACGAGGCTTCATATTCCTTCATTGAAACGGTCAGGATACCGCTGCGTGCGAGAGAACATGCGCGCATTATACGAAAATACAGCAGGACTCCTTTTGTGCCGACAAGTAAAGACGACCTTGCTGACAGGTGCTCCGAAATACTCGATATGCAGGCATATGCACTGAGAAAGCGCATATCTCACTCAAATGCGAAGACTGCCGTAATAGGCATTTCGGGCGGGCTTGATTCCACGCTCGCAATGCTCGTTACCGCCAGAGCATATGATATAGAGGGACTTGACAGGAAGAACATAATATGCATAACAATGCCCTGCTTCGGAACGACGGACCGCACGTATACGAATGCATGCAGACTGTGCTCGAGCATAGGCGCCACACTCAAAGAAATAGATATAAAAGAGGCAGTCAGCAGACATTTTACCGATATAGGTCACGACGGCTCGGTACATGACGTAACATACGAGAACTCTCAGGCAAGAGAGCGCACTCAGATACTCATGGATTACGCGAACAAAACCGGCGGTATCGTGATAGGCACGGGAGACCTTTCTGAGCTGGCGCTCGGATGGGCGACATACAACGGAGATCACATGTCGATGTACGGTGTGAATTCATCGGTTCCCAAAACGCTTGTGAGACATCTGGTGAAATATTATGCCGACATTTCAGATGACGATCTCAGATCCGTGCTCTACGACGTACTCGATACGCCCGTAAGTCCCGAGCTCCTTCCTCCGGAAAACGGAGCCATCTCACAAAAGACAGAGGATATCGTAGGGCCGTATGAGCTCCATGATTTCTTCCTTTACTATTTTAAGAGATACGGATTTACGCCGGATAAGATATATTTTATCGCGAAGGATGCTTTCAGAGGCGAATATGAGGACGATGTCATACTGAAATGGCTGCGTACCTTTGTAAGGCGTTTCTTCGGTCAGCAGTTCAAACGCTCCTGTCTGCCCGACGGGCCGAAGATAGGTACCGTCTCACTTTCACCCAGAGGCGACCTGCGCATGCCGTCCGATGCCGATCCCTCAGTGTGGCTCCGGAGACTTCCGGAATGAATTATACGGGCAAGGCTTCGAATCATGTAAAAGGAAAGCTCGGAGAAGACATAGTCGCGGACTATTATGTAAGATCGGGCTACAGTATAATCGAACGCAATTGGCGCTGGGGCAGAAAAGGCGAGCTCGATATAATAGCGCTTTCAGGTGACGGTGAGATACTTGCCGTATGCGAGGTCAAGTCAAGAGCAAAGGGTTCTCTCACGATGCCCTGCGAGGCCGTCGACGCGCGTAAAATGAACAGGATAAAGACACTTGCTCAGATATATATGATGAAGAACAGAAAACCGACATATGCATATGTGAGATTCGACGTTGCCGAGGTATGTCTCACTGCGGAGCAGACCGGGCAGGAAACGACGGCCGAGCTTGTCAGAGTGATACATAATGCGTTTTGACACACGTGTGCGTATTGATATATAATTGCACGAAATATTTTACAGGAGGCATCGGAATGAAATACGCCGATATGACCGTACGGGAACTTGAAGAGGTTTTAAGAACAGAGAAAGCGCGTTATGCCGAATATAAAAGCATGGGGCTGAATTACGATATGACACGCGGCAAGCCGTCACTCGAGCAGCTCGCTCTTTCAGATAAAATGATGAACGCAGAATATTTTAACGGCGGCAGGACATATTCGGGAACGGATTGCAGGAATTACGGCGGTCTTGAAGGCATACCCGAAATACGCGAGCTTTTCGCTTCTATATTCGGAGTGCCCCCGTCACAGGTGATAGCGGGAGGTAATTCGAGCCTCAATATAATGTATGATCTCGTGTCCGCCTTCATGCTTTTGGGCACCGGAAAGGGTGCGCTTCCGTGGACTGCGCAGACAGACAGATTACTGTCCGGCGAGATAAGCTTTATATGTCCCGTGCCCGGTTATGACAGACATTTTGCCATTACGGAAAGGCTCGGCATAAAAATGATAAATGTGGATATTTCCGAAGACGGGCCCGATATGGACAGGATAGAGAAGCTCGTAAAGAGCGATGCCGGCATAAAGGGAATGTGGTCCGTGCCCAAATACAGCAATCCTACGGGTGTCGTATATTCAGATGAAGTCATAGAGCGTCTCGCACGTATGAAATGCGCGGCAGACGATTTCAGGATATTCTGGGACGACGCATACAGCGTGCACATGCTTGAAGGCGAGCCGGCGAAACAGAAAAATCTCATAAATGCCTGCGCCGAAGCGGGTAATCCGGACAGGGCTTATGTTTTTGCTTCAACGTCCAAGATGACATATCCCGGAGCGGGAGTAGCCGCGGTGGCATCAAGCGCATCGAATATTGAATGGCTTAAGCACATATACACGATACAGACCATAGGACCGAACAAGATAAATCAGCTCGTTCACGCGAATTTTCTCAAGGATTACGATAATCTGATAATACACATGAAAAAGCATGCCGATATCATGCGGCCGAAATTTCAATGCGTTGCGGATGTTCTTAAAGAAGAGCTCGGCGATTCAGGGGTGCTTTCATGGAGCGAACCCAAAGGCGGATATTTTATAAGCGCAGACACGGTTTACGGGTGTGCTTCTCAGGTCGTGGCCATGAGCAGGGAATGCGGCGTGCTGTTTACGAAAGCCGGATCCACATATCCGTACGGCAAAGATCCCGAGAACAAGAACATACGTATAGCGCCTTCGCTCCCGCCGGTAGAAGAGCTCAGGACCGCGATACACGTTTTCGCCGTGTGCGTTAAAATATGCTCGGCGGAAATACTGCTGGCAAAAAAGCAAAAATAATAGTATAATCATTCTTCAGACAGAATTAAGCATACAAGCATACAGAGGAGGAGATCGTTTTGAGTATTAACATTAAGGATTTAGAATTCAAACGCGAATCGGCATGGTATTCCATGACAGACGAGCAGAAGAAGGATGCGCACGATTTTTCCGTAGGATATATTGATTTTCTTAATAATGCCAAGACGGAAAGAGAATCCGTGAACGTAATGGTAGCCGAAGCGGTTAAGAACGGTTTTGTTGATTTCAGGCGCGTCATGAGCGGTGAGCTCAGGCTTGAGCCGGGAATGAAGGTATATCATGTCAACAGAGGCAAAGCGCTGATAATGGCCGTCATAGGCAGGGAATCGCCCGAAAAGGGATTAAATATGGTAGGCGCGCACATAGACGCTCCCAGACTTGATTTCAGGCCGAATCCGCTCTATGAGGATCACGATATAGCACTCGTGAAGACTCATTATTACGGCGGAATCAAAAAATACCAGTGGGTGTCCGTTCCTCTCGCAATACACGGCGTTATAACAAAGACAGACGGCACCCGTATCGACGTTAAGCTGGGCGAGAAGGATGACGATACGGTTTATGTCATAAACGATCTGCTCCCGCATCTGGCATATGATCAGGTGGAGAAGAAGGCATCCGAGGTGATATCGGGTGAAAATCTTAATCTCGTGATAGGCTCCGTGCCTTATAAATCCGATTCTGCCGATAAAGACGCTCCTAAAGGCGTCAAGGCCAACATACTTCGTCTGCTCTTCGAAAAATACGGTATTACCGAAAAGGATTTCAATTTTGCAGAGCTGGAGATAGTTCCCGCTCTCGAGGCGAAATATGTGGGACTTGATAAGGGCATGATAGGCGGATATGCACAGGATGACAGAGTGTGCGCATATACGGCTTTCAGAGCTCTGCTCGATATTGACGGCATACCCGAACGCACGGCCGCATGCTATTTTTCGGACAAGGAAGAGATAGGAAGCGTGGGGAACACGGGCGCACGTGCCAACTGGCTTGCTAACTTTATATTGGAGATCTGTCAGGCATACGTATCGCCTGAAGGAGGCAAAAAGACTGATCCCGGCGTCGCATGCGCCAGGAGCATGGAGAACACGCGTTTTCTGTCTGCCGACGTTACAGCGGCCCTCGATCCTACATTTTCCGATGTTTCGGAGCCGAGGAACACGGCTTACTGCGGAATGGGCATAGCTTTTGAAAAATATACGGGTCACAAAGGTAAATCGGGAGCAAGTGAAGCGAGCTGTGAATTTGTATCGTATGTCGCTTCAGTGCTTGATTCCGAGTCTGTTCCGTGGCAGCTTACCGAAATGGGCAAGCTTGACAAGGGAGGCGGAGGAACGATCGCTCAGTACATGACGGATCTCGGCATGGATGTCATAGACTGCGGTACGCCTGTTCTCGGAATGCATTCACCGTATGAGGTCACATCAAAGGCCGACGTATATTGGACTTACAGAGCTTATCGTGTATTTTTGAAATGAACGGCATCGGTTTTTTACTTAAGTCTGCAAATAAAAAGTCAAGCAGATTTTTTTGAACCTTGAAAATTTTATACAGGTTGAATGAAAAGCATAAA
>CANQOI010000026.1 GCA_947625435.1 uncultured Clostridia bacterium
GTTCCACAGATAGCGCATCCTGTTCTCAAACGGAAGATTCTTCTCCCAAAGGACCGACGAACGCCGCTCAGCTTCCAGCGCCAGCTTCCTGTCCTCACGAAGAAAAGTGTCGGACATGAGCTTCTCTTTGCCGCCGAACAGGCGGTAAAGGCAGGCATCCGTGGCAATGCCCTCGGCCTCGGCCACTATCGTGCGCACCGAAACGTTCTCTATCCCGTCCCGCGCCGCGATATGCACAACGGCATCCATGAGCGATTCGCTCGGGTCTGTTATTTTTTTAGAATTACGCCCGGTTAAGGTTCTCATAAATATATCCCGTCTTTCTACTTAACGCGCAGACATGACGCTATGAAGGACGTCCGTCTGCTTTCGCAGAGTTCACAACTATACGGATGTTATTGTAGCACCGTAAATACCCGTTTTCAATAGTATATGCAAAAAATACAGCGGCTCCTGCAAAAAATAATCATTGAAACTGTGTTCGGAATGAGCTGAATGTGCCGTTTTGTCATCATAGATTTTTTTGAAGAGAGGCATTTTCCGTCAGTATCGCCGTCAGAAGAAAATACTGATCGTGTCTTATTTTACATATTTTACACGTCGCAATGGACGGGCGCGCACCGGTCATATGTATGATCATTACCGTCGAAAAGACCGTCAGACGCGTGAAAAATGCGCATATTGCGGGCATTTTACGCGCATTTGTTCAGAGTTGTGAACTCTGCGAAACGAACAGATTAAAAAGTAAATGTGCAAAAAAAGTGCCGGAGATTTCGATATTTTGAAATTTCCGGCATTTTACACGCTCGGCAGATTGAAAATTTTTCACCGCTGCTCACACTGAGGCGTCGGACACCGTATGTGCAAGCCGCAATACGGTTTTTTGGTTATAATATCTGTCGGCAAGAGCAAGCAGGCGCTCATATTCAAGTCCTGTCCGAGCGGCATATTGTCCAAGGATCGCATACGGCTGATCCACATCAACCGGCGCGTTTTCCATGATGTCCAGTATGTCGAGGAACTGCAAATACTCCTTGTTCTCTTTTGTAATCTTCACTTTCGGCGGACGGATCATAACTCCGAGTTTTTCATCCTTGCGGACACATCCTCTTGCTCTGTTGGTGGCGATGCACCGCCCGGTTGGTGTGCAAGAGCTCGGGGAACAGTGGCATGCCCTTCTTTCCGGCTCTTTTCAAAAATAATCAGCCGTTCTGTAAACTGCAAAACGGCTGATTTTTGGTTAGGTTTTACATTTTATGATTCGTGCCCGGTTCTTCCTCCTCGGGCGTCTCCGAGGATTCCTGAATTTCGCCCAAGGCCCGGGACAGCTTCCCCTCCAGAACCGCATACACGGCCTTTGCCTTTTCGTATTTCTTTTCTGAAAAGGAGACGAACGGATCGTACCGGCCGGTGCACTCCCACAAGGTCAAAACCTCCGCAATATCGTCGAGTTCTTCGGGAAGCTCCATTTTCAGTTTTTGGCACTGGTCCGTCAATTTCAGGATACTGTGGGTGAATGCGGGCGTCTCCCCATACAGCAGGATCAGCCCTTTCAGCGCCTTCTCCACCGCCTGTTGGATATGATAGGCGGCGGCCGTTACGGCATATTCGTCGGGGAATTCTTCCTCCATTTTGCGGCAGACCATAAAATCCCGGCGAGCTAATATTTGAAAATCATGTACCCCTGGCATAGACGGTTACCCCTTTCTTCTGAATTTCCTGATTCAGCAGTTCATCGCGGATACTTTCATAATGGAGAATATCCATATCCGAGTCAATGGCAAGGCGGAACCGGCGAGTCACCTTCAAAAAGGCTTCCTCGCTCATTCCGGGAGCGGAGACCGCCAGATCAATATCACTGGTCGTCCCGCAGTTTTTTGTGACGGCGCTTCCAAAGAGAATCAGGCGGTCGATCCGCGCATCCGCAGTTGCAATCTCGATGGCTTTCTGAACGTCCCGCTGCTTGGACGGGAACACATACTTCAGTGTTTCGCTGCCACGCGCAACAACCGGAAATATCAGCATGATCTTTCGCCTTCCTTTCCTGCCGGAATTTTTCTTTATTGTACCCTATTTGACCCTCTCTCGTCAATTCCAAAGCACGTCCGGCATCTGCTCTCCGTTCATGCCGGCCTCCATTGGTAAAAAATCAAATAAAAAGTGCCCGAAATCTCAATATTTTTTGAGTCTTCGGACACCGTTTGGCGGAAAGAATGGGATTCGAACCCATGGTAGGCTCACACCTACGCCGGTTTTCAAGACCGGTGCCTTAAACCAGCTCGACCATCTTTCCGTATGAAACATCCGAGGCGCGGGCAATACATATCGCTCAGGCCGCAAATGCCTCGGAATTATATATCAAAAACAAAACGTTGTCAAATCCGTTTTTGACCCCTGCGAAGTGCGTTTTTAACTCTGCGAAGTGCGAAATGCGATCATTTCTTTACTTCCGGCGTTTCGCGCGCAGCCTCCGCGATACCGGTCACGAGGCCGGCAAGGCCCTGTATCTCGGACGGTATTATGATCTTGGTGGACTTGCCGTCGGCCGCTTTGGCGAAAGCGTCAAGAGCCCGGAGCTTTATGACCTGATCGGTGGGCGCGGATTCATTTATCATAGTAATGCCGCGGGCAGTGGCCTCCTGAACCTTGATTATGGCTTCAGCCTCGCCTTCCGCCTGTAATATCGTCGCTTCCTTCGCGGCGTCGGCGCGGAGTATGGCAGACTGCTTCTCGGCTTCCGCGCGGAGTATCGCGGATTCCTTTTCACCCTCGGCAACGAGAATGGCGGACTTCTTCTCACCCTCCGCCTGTAAGATCTTCTCCCTGCGTTCACGCTCGGCCTTCATCTGCTTTTCCATGGAATCTTGTATCTCCTTGGGCGGCATTATATTTTTAAGCTCAACGCGGTTTATCTTAATGCCCCACGGGTCGGTCGCCTCATCGAGCACATGCGTTATCTTCGAATTGATCACGTCGCGCGAGGTCAGGGTAGCGTCAAGCTCCAGGTCGCCTATGATATTCCTGAGAGTGGTGGCCGTCAGATTCTCAATAGCCATCATAGGATTCTCGACGCCGTAGGTATACAACTTAGGGTCGATTATGCGGAAAAATACCACCGTATCTATCTGCATAGTGACATTATCCTTCGTTATTACAGGCTGCGGCGGGAAATCCACAACATTTTCCTTGAGAGTGATCTTGTTCGCGACGCGGTCTATAATGGGCACCGTGAAATGTACGCCCGTATTCCATGTCGCGTGATATGCACCCAGTCTTTCAATAACGTACGCCTTAGCCTGAGGCACGATCTTAACGTTGCATATCACAGCTATCACAGCAACAACGATCACCGAAATTATTATATAACCTATAGCTCCCATATTTCATACTCTCCTTTTCTTATTGATCACGGTCATCACCGTTTACAGTCTTAACAATGAGCGTGGTGCCGTCCTCGCCCACAATGCTTACCTTGGCGCCGCTCGGTATAGTGCCGCCCTTCCCGCACACGGCGCGCCAGTACACGTCGCCCACGAGGACCTTTCCCGAAAATTCAGTGATATCCTCCTCGGCCGTGCCGTTCTTTCCTATCATTGAAAATTCCGGCGCATCGCCGGGCTGCTTTTTGTTCATCTTTTTTCTGTACAGACTGCGCAGTGAAAACAAGAGCGCTCCCGAACACACGAGAAAGACAGCCACCTGCAGCGCAAAGTTATCCACAAATACCGCAAACACGGCGGTTATCACCCCGCCCGCCACGAACCATATAGAAACGAGCGCCTCGGTGCTTATTTCTATGAGCAGCATTACGGCGGCGACAGCCAGCCAAAGGATCCACAGATTATCCATAAAAAAATCCACAGCGAACACCTCCGCCAAATTCATGCCCTGATTATACCACAAACCGCGATTATGTGCTATACTAACAGAGAACAACACATGTAAAGGGCACAGCGAGCATGAACAGCACGATACAGGAGGATCTCAAAAAGCTGCCTGACAAGCCGGGCGTATATATAATGAGGAGCAAGGACGACACGGTGCTTTATGTGGGAAAGGCCCGCATACTCAAGAATCGCGTGCGCTCCTATTTTCAGAATACGCCGCACAGCGACAGGATAACGGTCATGATATCACAGATCGAGAGATTCGAATATATAGTGTGCGACAGCGAGTACGAAGCGCTCCTGCTCGAGAACAATCTCATAAAAAAGTACAAACCGAAATACAATGTGCTTCTTAAAGACGACAAGGGGTATCCCTATATAAAAGTGACCGTGTCCGAGCGTTTTCCGCGCGTTATGCTGGCGCGCAGCGTGCAGAAGGACGGCAGCAGATATTTCGGCCCGTACCACAGCACATGGATGGTGAACACGACGCTCGACACTATAAAGACCGTTTTACCTCTGAGGCCCTGCAAGAAAAAGATACAGGAGCCCTCCGACACGCGTCCGTGCCTCAATTATCACATAGGCCTTTGCAAGGGCCCGTGTTGCGGCAGGATATCGGACAGTGAATACAGGGCCATGACGGACGACGTCATATCCTTTCTGAGCGGCCATGTGGAGGAGCTTGAGAGCACCCTCCGCGGTAAAATGCTGGCGTGCGCCCAAGATCTCGAATTCGAGCAGGCGGCGGCATACAGAGAGAAAATAAAAGCGCTCCGAATGATATCCGAGAAGCAGAAAATAGTATCCGTTTCGGATGACAGCTTCGATGTGGCGGCTATACAGAAGAACGATATAGACGCATGTATCCAGATATTCTTCATACGCAGCGGCAATGTGGTGGGAAGGGAATATTTCATATTCGAAGGCGCCGCGCAGGATACGGACGACGCCGTTATGAGCAGCTTCATAAAGCAATTTTACGCGGAGAATTACGTGATACCGTCCAAAATATATATTAACTGCGGACTCGAGCAGAATGAGAGCGGGGAGAGAGAATTCCTGCAGAGCTGGCTTTCGGGCCTCAGAGGGGCGAAATGCGAGATAATAACGCCTCAGCGCGGCGACAAGAAGAAGCTGGCCGACATGGTATGCATGAACGCCGGCATCGCCCTTGCCAACAATGCGTCATCATACAGCGGGCGCGAGCAGAAGGCGCTCGAAATTTTACAGGAGGTGCTGGGTCTGGACAGTATACCGGCGCGCATAGAGGCGTACGACATATCCAACATGGGCGACAGTGAGATAAATGCGTCTCAGGTCGTGTTCGTGAACGGCCTCCCCTACAAAAACGCTTACAGAAAATACAATATGAAGACCGTCGTCAAGAGGAGCGACACGGCGTCCATGAACGAGGTCATAACGAGGCGCATCGCCGCATACGAGGAGGGGCGCGCCGGATTCGACACGCTTCCCGATCTCATACTCGTGGACGGAGGCTCGGAACAGGTGGCCGAGGCGGAGGCGGTGCTCCGCGGCAAAAATATAGGTATACCCGTTTTCGGCATGGTAAAGGACGACAGGCACCGCACGCGGTCTCTCGTGGGAAATTTCAGAGGCAGCTCCGCCGCGCCTTATCTCATAGACAACAGGAGCGATTACAAGGAATTCGTGCTGAGGGATCATGTTGAGCTCTGGAGGCTCATAACCGCTATACAGGACGAGGCTCACAGGTTTGCCGTGCAGCAGAACCGCAGGATGACGGGCAGGAGATACCGTCTTTCGGAGCTTGACAGCATACCCGCCGTGGGTGAAAAGCGCAAATTCGCGCTGCTTAAGCATTTCGGGTCTCTTGCGGCCATACGCGGCGCGAGCCGCGGGCAGCTGGCGGAGGTAAAGGGCATTTCACCGGCTACGGCGGATAAAATTTATACTCACTTTCACGGGGAGGACGGCTGATGGCTATATATACCGTTTCCGATCTTCATCTTTCCTTCGGGGCCGACAAGCCCATGGACATATTCGGAGGCTCATGGCAGGGGCACGAGCGCGAGCTCGAATACAACTGGCGCAATACGGTGTCGGATTGCGATACGGTGGTGCTTCCCGGCGATCATTCATGGGCGCTCAGGACATGCGACGCGGCGAAGGATATGCTCTTCATTCACAGCCTGCCCGGCACTAAGATACTTCTTAAGGGCAATCACGATCTGTGGTGGGCCACTTCGGCCAAAATGGAGGAGTTCAGACAAAAGCACGGCATAGATTCCGTCATTTTCATGTACAATGACAGCCTGCCGGTGCGCTCGTCGGGGAAGCTGTATGCTATCGCCGGCACGAGGGGCTGGCTCTGCCCGGGGAGCAGCGAGTATAAGGAGCAGACCGACGGTAAGATATACATGCGCGAGGCCGGAAGACTGAAGGCGTCGCTTGAAAAGGCGCGCGCGCTCACGGGATCGGTGCCCGAGGAGGAGCGCGGTGAGATAATCGTTTTCATGCATTATCCGCCTTATTACGGCAAGGGCGGTACGCTTTTCACTGATCTGATGGAAGAATACGGCGTGAAAAAATGCTATTACGGGCATCTTCACGGCTTGCCCGAAGGCTGCATAAGGAGCGCGTCTCTCACGGATACGCGTCTCGGCGACGGCGGAACGCTCTATTCTCTCGTGTCATGCGACTACACGGGGAACAGGCTCACAAAAGCCGCGGAATGAGCGTTTGTGCACGAAGAGACATTTCACGCCTGCTCCAATATGCGCTCTGTTTTATCATTCTGAGCGGGCAGGAGCAGATTGACGCCGCCCTGTACTACTTCCGCGTGGAGGGGCAGCTCTCCCGCATACTCGCCGTCGCAGTCAAGGTGGAATTCGCCCGTGCCCTCGGCGGGCATTATCTTAAGGTCCCGCACATAGCGGTACTCGACGTATTTGTTGTGAACATGCGTCCCCGTCTGTATCTGTATGAGCAAAGGCAGCACGTTCAGAGGATCCACCTTCTTCACGATGCACAGATCCATATATCCGTCGTTTATCTTGGCCTCCGCCCCTATTCTTGAAAAGCCGCCTACGCTCTTTGAATTTGCCAGTATAAAGAAAAATGTCTCTATGATCTCCCGCTGTCCGTCCATTTCATAAAGAAGAGGCGTGGTGCGGAGCCCGTTCTTAAATACGGTGCCTATTCCATTCGCTATATACGCGGCCTTGCCCAGATATGTCTTGGCCTCTATGCTCACGCTGTGAGCCACATCGGAGAGTATGCCGCCCGCCGCCACATTGAGGAAATACTGCTTTTCGTTAAAACGGCCTATGTCGGCGGCCACCGCATTGCGATCCTTTATAAGATTGTAAAGGCAGTACGATGTGGGCGATATCCCCACCGAGCTTGCAAAGTCATTCGTTGTGCCGGAAGGCATTATGGCAACGGGTATGCCGCTGCCGCTCATATGGAGTCCGGACACTACCTCGTTCACCGTGCCGTCTCCGCCGGCCGCGACTATGAAGTCATATTCCTCTTTTCGCGCCGCGTACGCCCGTTCTTTGGCGTCGTCCTTGCCCCTTGTGTAAAATACCGACGCTTCCTTTATGACCTTGTCAGTCAGCAGCTCGTGCATCGCCTGAAGCGCCTTGGCCTGATTGTTCTGTTTCCCCGATGACGGATTGATTATAAATAATCCTTTCATGATACTCACCTCACTGATATATGCCTGTCACATCCGAAGTACTCAGATCGTATGCGAAAAGCATGCTCTTTCCGCCCGACTTTCCGTCCGAGCAATAGCAGTACACATGCCCGCCCGCCGCATATATATCCGTTATATAAATATTCTTCTCATTTCCCATTATGTCTGTGAGCTTTTTATTTTCGCCGGAGGAGTCCAGCATATAAAGCGCCGATATGCCGTCCGACTCGCCCGCATAATATACATTGCCGCCTTCCGCGTAAAATGCCCCGGTCGCCAGTTCCGTTTCATTTCCCTCTTTATCCGTCGCTATCGAAGGCCACACTCTCTTGAGCTCTTTATTTTCAAGAAAATCATAATATCCGTCAAGCTCCAGTCTGTAGAGCACTATCCTGCCCGACATTTCTTTATAGTCAAAATACAGGTTCCCGGCGTCCGTCTGCACATTGTATACCTCTTCTATGAATACGCCGTCCACGGAGGGCTCTCCCTTATATTCGGTTATATGGTGCACTCCTTTGCCCACGCCGCCGGCGAAGAATACATTCCCGCTCTCGTCTATCGCCATATCCACGCAGTAAAGATTGCTGTCCGATGATGTGTCGAGCATGAGTTCGGCGGAGCTCATGTCCCCTCCGGAGGATGGCAGTCTGTATATGCCGTCGTACGAGGAAAAATACACATATCCGCCGTACAGCGCCAGCGTTGTGCCGGGAGCGTCGCACAGGAGCGTGCTTTCGAGCGTGTCCGGGTCCATGCGGTACATTTTACCGTCGTTGTAATTTCTGTAGTAAATATATTCCCCGTCGTTTATCATCTCCATGGGGTAGTCGTCCGATATCCTGACGGTCTCATTCGTGTTCATATCCGTCCTGTAAAATGCCTTGTCCTTCCCCCTGTAATACAGAGCGCCGTTTATCTCGGTCATGGCCGTTTTGTTGTTGAACTGGAGCAGGACTTCCTCTCCGAGGGCATTTTTGTCTACGTCGCCGCTGTATGTGCCGTTTGCGAGCCTTACTATCATGAAAACGGCGACCGATATGAACGCTGTGAGCACGATCACGGTGAGGAGCCTTTTATAGCCGTTTGCATTTTTCGCATTCTTTTTATTGTCCGTACCCGGCTCTCCGTCTTTTTTTTCGCGCGGCGCTTCCGACAGCGCCTTTTCCTTATAGTCGGGGCAGACGGCCTCGGCGTATTTTACGACGGAAGGTATATCGGCGCTCCTGCTCTTTATGATGCCCGAAACCGCGCTCCTGCGCTTTCCCGTTATGGCGGCGATATCCGATATGCTGAGCTTCGTAAATGCCTTTATGACAGCCTCCGCAGGCATTCCCGATATAAGATCGTGCGCTTTTCCCGCATCGCTCCGTTTTGTATTCTCTTTTGCGCACGTCTTATAAAGTATCTCATATATCCAGTATTCCGCATTCATTTCCTTTTCGAATGCGGGCGCCAGATCCCTTACCGCGTGAAATGCCTCCGAAGACGCGCTTTCGGCGGCCTCTTTGTCTTTTGTCATTGAGAGGGCGACGGCGTAGAACGCAGCGCCGTATGTCGCATAAAGCTCGTCAAGCGCCTGTCTGTCTCCCTTTGCCGTCATATTTATCAAAGTTACAGTGTCCATGTCCGGCTCCTTCTCAAAGCAGCGGCGCTATGAGCTTAAGCACCGACTGCGCGAATTTTACCTTGAGCGGTCGTCTCTCCCACTCATCGGGATCTATCTTCCTGCAATATCCGAGAGTGGATATGTAATCTTCTTTTATATCGCGTACCGCATCTTCATCGCATATCCATACTCCGTTTTCAAAATGCAGATAGAAGGATCTGAAATCCATATTGACGGTGCCGACTATGGCGGATTTGTCGTCGCACACCATATTTTTTGCGTGTATGAAGCCCGGCTCGTATTCATATATCTTGACGCCGGCGCGCATGAGCTCCCCGTAAAATGAATTCGTTACGAGGTAAACGTATTTCTTGTCGGGTATGCCCGGCGTTATTATACGCACATCCACGCCGCTTCTTGCGGCGATCTTGATAGATGTGAGCATTTCGTTGTCGGGGACGAGATAGGGCGTCGTTATATACACGTATCTTGCGGCCGAATTTATGACCTGCATATACAGGTATTCCGCTTCCGTCTCGTCGGGCGTTGTGAGCGGGCCGTCGGCAAAGGGCTGCACGTAACCGGAGGCGTTCTTTATGCCGCGGCAGAATGCGGCGTCCGGCATATATCCGGAATAGTCCGTATCCGTACTGTGTTTCTTTTTGTTATATGTGGCATATTCCCACATCTGAAGGAACATCACTGTAAAGCTCCACACGCCCGCCCCCGCGAGCCTTACACCGGAGTCCTTCCAGTGCCCGAAGGCGTCTACCGTGTTGACGTATTCGTCCGCCAGGTTCATGCCGCCCGTATATCCTATATTTCCGTCTATGACGCATATCTTCTGGTGGTTCCTGTAATTCAGATAGAAATTGTTGACAATGGGCTTTACTTTATTGAAGGCCGCGGTTTTGATGCCGTGTTTCTTCGTTTCGGCTTCGAAATCCTTGGGAAGGCACGTAAGGCAGCCGAAATCATCGTACAGTATCCTCACATCCACGCCTTCCGCCGCCTTTTCTTTAAGAACGGACAATACCTCTCTCCAGAGAGAGCCCTCCGAAAGTATGAAGAATTCCAGAAAGATAAATTTTTCCGCCTTCTTCAGCTCTCCTATGAGCTCCGGGAACAGCCTGTCCGCCAGCTCATAGTATCTCACTTCCGTTCCGCCGTATAAGGGGAATCCGGCCTTGCGCAGGAAGCGCGATGTGCGCTCGAGCTCCGGGTATTCCGCGGCGAAGCTCTCATCCGCGCCCGTGACGTGTCCGTACAGAGGCACTGTCATTTCCGATATTATATGCACGCCCTTCTTGACGCGCTTTGGATTTCTCCCGCGTCCCCACATCTCGTAAAATATTATGCCGAGCACCGGCACGAGCATTACCGCGGTTATCCACGCTATCTTATACGAAGGGTTCTTGCGGTTCAGCACTATGCGTATCTCGGCCAGCACCGCCGCTATCTGAAAAAATATGTAAGATGAGATGGCAAAAGCGTTCATGGCGTAGAGCGCCCATATTATAAGGCCCAGCTGCGCCGCCATGAGTATGATCGCTATTATAAGCTTCCTCAGATTTGCTTTTCTCCTCTTGGGCCGCCTGCGCGACTGTCTGCGCAGTGCTTCAATGTCATATTTTTTTTTATTGTCGGCCACTCACGCACACGCCCCATTCTCAGAATTTTTCTCATTATAATTCATTTTACATGATATGTCCAATCAAGAGGACACGCCCGCGCCCGCGCCGGCTCCGCGGCTTCATATGGGGCATATATATGTGAAATATCCCCTGCCCGCGTAATGTCTCGCCGTGCCCACCGCTCTTTTTATATGCTCCTTTGAATATACGGCGTAAAATGTAGCGCCGCTTCCCGACATCATGAGCGCGTCGGGATCCGTGAGCGCCAGCTCCTTCTTGAGCTCCGCAAGGCACGGGTAAATGCTGAATGCCGTGTATTCGAGCACGTTCTTGATGACGGCCCCCAGTTCCTTTGCGCTGCCCTTCATGGCTCTTATCACTTTGCCTGTGTCCGGTCTCTCGCTTTCGGGCACGTCGAGCAGATCGTATTTTTTATATGCCTCGGGCGTGCTTACCTGTATGTTCGGGTTCACGAGCAATAATATGCCCCCCGTGAAAGGCTCTATATATTTAAGCTCGGTGCCCGTGCCGGTAGCCACGGCGGCCCCGTATTTTAAAAGGAAGGGCACGTCCGATCCTATGCGGGCCGCATACCGGCACAGATCTTCGTATGTGAGCTTCAGGTCGTACAGCCTGTTCATGCCTATGAGCACGGCTGCGGCGTCGGCACTGCTCCCTCCCAGTCCGCCGCAGCGCGGTATCTTCTTATCTATGTATATTTCCGTTTCCGTATCTATCCTTCCGAAATCCTCCGCCAGCAGCACAGCCGCCTTTAATGCGGTATTCCTGCCGTCGCACGGAAGCCATTCCGCATTAGAGCGGAGCGTCGCCGCCTTAGACGCATAAGACGCATTTTTTCTCTTTGCTCCCTTTCTCAGAGTTATATGATCGCACAGCGGTATGGTCTGGAGTATCATTTCAACATCGTGATACCCGTCGTCCCTTATGCCTTTTATATCGAGTGAGATATTTATCTTACAGTAAGCGTCTATCGTGAGTCTGTCTGCGTTCATTCCGTTCATTTATGATACTGCTCCCCGTTGTTTATCTTCATTGCCCTGTACAGCTGCTCGGAAAGTATGAGCCTCGCCAGTCTGTGCGTAAAAGTCATATCTGAAAGTGAGAGTCTGAGATCCGCTCTCGACGTGACGCTCTGCGCTATACCGTCGGGCCCTCCTATCACAAATGTGATATCGGAGCATCCGTCAACGGCGCGTGCGTTTATATATTCCGCAAACTGCTCCGAAGACATCTTTTTCCCGTGCAGATCCAGCGCTATGAGGCACCCCGACTGCGGTATTCTCTTAAGGAGAGCCTCTCCCTCTTTTTCTATGCGCCTGGCTTCTGAGCTTTCCTGAGATTCCTGCACCTCCGCCGTGTTCACAGAGGCATATTTTGATATGCGTTTCACATAATCGGCCACAGCCGCCTGCATGTATGCTTCTTTAAGCTTCCCGACACATACGAATGTAAAATGCATCACAGCTCCGTCATCTCCCCGTATGTATCTCTCGGCGCCACAGTGAGCCGCACGTCTCTGCCGACTTTTATACCGCGCTCGGAAAGAGCGCTGCGGGAGGCGGCCAGCGCCAGCTCCGGATGATTGTTCTCCTTGCTCAGATGTCCGAGATATATGTATCTCGTGCCCGAGAGCGCGAGCTCGGCTGCAAACTGTGCCGCCGCCGGATTGGAAAGATGTCCTTTGTCGCCGAGTATCCTTTTCTTGAGATACTGCGGATAGTGTCCGTTTATGAGCATGTCCTCATCGTGATTGGATTCTATGAGAGCTATGTCGCTGCCCGTTATGTTCTCGTGCATGGCCTCCGTCACACAGCCCGTGTCGGTAGCCACGGATACCTTATGTCCCCCGGCATAAAAAGTATACGCCGTAGGATCCGCCGCATCGTGCGGTATTCCGTAGGCGCATATGTCCGTATCTCCCAGTGTAAAATATCTGTTTTCTATTATCTTTATATTGCGTTCGTCCAATCTGCCCAGCTCCGGCCTCATGGCAAGCCACGTCTTCTCTGTGGCATAAACGGGTATGTCATACCTTCGCGACAATATGCCGGCGCCGCTTATGTGATCCGAATGCTCGTGAGTTATGAGGAGAGCGTCTATGCTCTCGGGCCGCACGCCTATCTTCTGAAGCGCGCATGAAATGCGCATGCCGCTCACTCCGGCATCTATGAGTATATTGGTCTTATCCGTTCCTATATATATACAGTTTCCGCTGCTTCCGCTGTACAGGCTGCAAAATCTGAGCATTATCAGTTATCGTCCTCTACCCGCTCTATCCTGGCGCCCACATGTCTGAGCTTGCCTACTATATTGTCATAGCCCCTGTCTATTATCTGTACATCCTGTATCACGGTGTCGCCCTCCGCCATGAGAGCAGCTATCACAAGAGCGGCGCCTCCGCGAAGATCCGGAGTGCGCACTATGGTGCCTTTGAGGCACTTAGGGCCCGATACCATCGCCATCTTGCCGTTTACCGTTATATCCGCGCCCATCCTCTTGAGCTCTTCCGTATATTGGAACCTGAAATCGGTCACGCTCTCCGTTATCTTGCTCGTGCCGTCCGCCTGTGAAAGGAGCACGGTTATCTGCGGCTGCATATCCGTGGGAAAACCCGGGTAAGGAAGCGTCTTTACATTGGCGACGGATACCTTTCCGCTGTCGTATATGCGTATCCAGTCCTCACCCTCCTCAACGCCTATGTTCATTTCCTGAAGCTTTGCGGTAAGGGATTCCTGGTGCCGCGGTATTATGTTCCTTATCGTTACGTCTCCGCCGGTGGCCGCGGCAGCTATCATATATGTGCCCGCCTCTATCTGGTCGGGTATTATGGAATACATCTCGACTCCGTGAAGACGGGGAACGCCCGTTATCTTTATTATATCCGTGCCCGCGCCCCTTATCTTGGCCCCCATTGAATTGAGGAAATTGGCCACATCCACCACGTGCGGTTCTCTCGCGCAGTTCTCTATGACTGTCTGACCCACTGCCTTGCACGCCGCCAGCATGAGGTTTATAGTGGCGCCCACGGATACCACGTCAAGATATATATTGTTCGCTCTCAGGAGTCCGTCCTCGGATACGGCGTTCGCCGTGACCTTTCCGTAGGCCTCCTCTACGTCCACGCCCAGCGCCTGAAATCCCTTCAGATGCTGATCTATAGGGCGCGTGCCCAATTTACAGCCTCCCGGCAGCGATACTATCGCGCGGCCGAATCTGGCGAGAAAAGCCCCTATCAGGTAATACGAGCCCCTCAATGTGCTCACCAGATCGAACGTGGCTTCATGAGAGGCTACTTTTGCGGCATCTATCCTGATGGTATTATTCCCTAATTCATCTATATCAGCGCCAAGCTTTCTGAGTATATCAAGCATTGACTGTACATCGGCAATATCCGGTATATTTTCTATTGTGCACGGTCCTTCGGCGAGAATCGCCGCCGCGATTATGGGCAGCGCGGCATTCTTACTCCCGCTCACGGTCAGCTCTCCCTTAAGTGCCTGACCGCCCGATATTACAAATTTACACAAATCTGAACACCCACTCTGATATGTATTACACCTGCGTCCGGCATGTGTATATACCAAACACACGGAAAACAACATGCTTCAGTATAACATAAAGAGTAATACGCCGCAAGGCAAAATATACCCCGAAACGTCTTTATTCGTAATCGTAATAATCCCTGTTCTTCTCGGCGGCTATCATGTCAAGATCGTCTTTTGTTATGATCTTTCCGTCGAATGCTTCCTGAAGTCCGTACAGCCTGCCGTCCTTTACGACGGACAGTGCGCGTCCCCCGGAATAATGTATCTTAACGCCCTCTACGGTCTGTACCCACGGCGTACCCGTCTTATCGGTTATCAGATCGTCTATGAGCACGACGATCGCCCCGTTGTAAGTGCCGCAGTACGAGCCCACTATTATATCCCCGAGCCCGGCATTCCGGTATGCGCTGTCCTTGCTCTGCATTTCATTTATGTATATCTGCTTTATCGAATTTATCTCGGCAGTGCTGAGGCCCTCCGCCCCGGTTCCTCCCGCTTCCGGAGACAAGGTCGGCAGAGATGGAGAATACGACGGAAGATGCGACGGAGAATGTGAAGGAGGACGCAAGGGAGAGGAAGATGAAGAGGGGGAAGGCGACGGCGACCGAGGCGACGGAGCCGCGCTGTAAGGCGAATATGCGGGCTGCGTACTCCCGGTAGCTTCTCCCGCAGGCATTCTCATACCCCGCGTACTGCATGCGCCCAGAACAGACATAAAAGCGGCTCCCGCCAGAACGGCGGCGCACCTTCTGCAGCCTTTGGCATGCGGCTTTATATTTCTTTCATCGCTGTTTCTCATATAAAAGTACCTCCGCTTCGTGCTTTTGCCCACAGAGTACCACAGAAATATTTTTATTTCAAGAAATCCGGTAAGCTGTTGCGCCGGCGCATTTATGCGTATATAATTGCCGGAGTTTCAAATAATGCCGGCACGTCCGGCAGAGCTGTGAGGTATAACGATATGGATAAAAACAATATTATTGCCGAAGGTCACCGCGGATACTGCGCGATGTACCCCGAAAATACTCTCATTTCCTATATAGCCGCCATGGAGCTGGGAGTGGACGCTTTCGAGTTCGACATATGGCTGTCCAAGGACAAAGTACCCGTTCTCATGCATGACGGGAATGCCATGCGCACATGCGGCACGGACAGGCATCTCCGCGATATGACGCTGGAGGAGATAAAGCAGCTGGACGCGGGACGCAGGTTCGACGAACGTTTTACCGGCATACGCGTTCCCACTCTCGAGGAAATGCTCGGCACGGTGCGCGCCGTCGATCCCGATTTCCGTCTGGGCGTCGAGATAAAGGAATACACCGAGGAAACGGTGGATATATCCGTAAAGCTCCTGAAGGAATACGGATTTTTCGACAGGTGCTGGTTCTACTGCTTCAATGCGCGCATCATACGCTATCTCAAATCGGAATACAACGCGCGTACCATGGGTTATCCCAAGAGATTCATGCATGAATTCGAGGACGGCACGTATTCATTTTACGATGAGATAGGCATAGACGCGCGCATCATGGGCACAGACGAGCTGGCGGAATACCGGGCTATGAACCTGCCTATGCACATTTACTGCTGCGATACCGAAGAATCGGTGCGCATGGCCATAGAAAGCGGCGCATCCCTCATAACGGCAAACGACCCGAAGCCGCTGCTGCGCATATTAAAGGGCCGCGAGTTCTAAGAGCCTTTCCGCGGCGCGGCACAGCGCGTCGCTGTCTGATGTATAATTCTCAAAGTCGGTGCACACCGAACGCAATATTTCGGCTGTTTCATCCGGCTTTTTACGGGCGCATATCGCGATGAGCTCCGCATCCTGATTGCCGTCGCGCGTATTTATGAAGCGTGCGGACAGCTTGAGGGAGCGGCGCTCCTTATCGGGATAAACGATATTTCCGTCTCCCTTGAATCTGGCATCCGGGCCCGTGCCGTAGAGCGGGCTTGAATTCCAGTAATTGAAGCCCCAATGCAGAAAGCCGTCAATGCCGTTTGCCTTGCACGCCCATGTCATCATACGCGAGCGCATGAAGGGCATGTCTATGAATTTGTTGAGCCACCAGCCGTTTTCCGGGAAGCAGCACGAGTATGCCCACAGCTCTTTCCCGTTCTCGCGGCGGTCCCTGAAATATCCGGGGTCCTGCGCGTACACGTCCAGGCGCGGCACGAACCAGTCGGCGCTCTCTGCCAGCAGTTTCGCGGTCTCGAGCATATCGAGAGGCTCTCCGCACGGTATGCCGGGCGCGGCTCTGCGTATGATCTCCCTCTCCCATTTCCACGTGCCGTCGGTATGCGGTTCATCTTCTATATGTGTCCTGAATCTGCCCGTAAGTCCGCGGCTGTCTATGTGTCCCGAGAGCGCGGTGTAGAGCGACGTAAGGAACAGAGCGCCCTCATCTGACGGAACATCGATCCTAACGCTCTCCGAACCGTATCCTATCGCTTCGAGGCTCCTTCCGTTCACGCTTTCGGTGAAAGCGCCTATCGTAAAGGCCTTCGCGCATCCCGCGTTTATGAATACGTCCGTGAAACGGTCGAATATATCCCATTTGTATTCCCATGTGTCTTTTCCCGTTCTCCTGCTCCCCGCGGCGCGCAGAAGCTGTAAAACAGGCACCAATACCGCGTTGTTGCGCATTTCACGGAAAATATGAGCCGTTTTCTCAAGAGCTTCCCACCACCTGCCGCCGAACAGCTCGCCCGGCGCGAAATCCGGTATATCCGATAAATTGAAGAAATATTCGTGGCCGAAGGTGCCGCGGTCGCAGGGCGGGAGCGTCACGTCCGCTACGTCGAGGGCGATCTCGGCGGCGTATTCTCCCCCGCCGGTCCCGACTGTCACGGTGTATTCGGTGCATACGGCGGCGGCTTCGGGCGGCACAAAGAAGTCGACCCATATCCCCTGAGCGGCATGGGCGGGCACTTCGCGCGGGCCGATATCCTCCGTGAGCTCCGTAAGCTCGTCCGGATATGCGGCGTTATCGTTGAACCTGCGGTATTCCTGGTAAAATATGCGCACGTTCCCGGCTTTCTCTCCCTTTGCCTTATTTAAGACCCGCACAGACCGTATTTCAAAGGGCGCCAGATCGCGGAGCATTATCTGCGCCGATATATATGCGTTCTTAGGCGTGCGGAGCGTGATGCTGCCCGACGAGCCTTTGCCCGGTCTTGCATTCTGAAACAACTGTTTTGCCGAGTTCTCAATCCATAATTCCATACAAACAATCCCTCCGTTTTTTCAGGAGTATATAAGAAAGTCCGTATGCCGTCAAGCCTCAGAACCGGATTATCTCGGATGGAACGTAATATTTATGCTTTTCGGGGAGTTCTCCGTTTATGCAGTATCTTCTCGCCATTTCCGCCGCTATCCTCACCTGCTCGGCGGTATCCTGCTTCACAACGGCCTCCAGCACTCCGCTCGATACATATTGCTCATTGATATGGGCATTTTCGAAGCCGAGGCAGCGCACACTGCCTTCCATGCCCATTTTCCTGATAGCTCCGCATAAATACGGCGTCAATCCGTCAGGCGCAAAAACGCAGTCGAAGCTGAAGCTCTGACTTATACGGTATATCGAGCGCGCGAGCTGCGACGAGAAATCCTTCGTACCGAGGGGCGGCAGAGGCGCATACCTCAATGTATACCTGCCGGGTCCCGCGAGTACATCCCTGAAGCCTTCCACGCGTTTCACATGGTTCTGAATATCACCGCAGTACATTATCAGTATATTGCCGTATGAATGGCGTTCTGCATAGTATCCGGCAAGCTGTGCCCCGTCCCCGTAGCTGTCGCTTCCTATAAAATAAATATGATCTTCATCTGTATCGCCGTCCTCCGTAAGTAGGAAGACAGGTACCGAACACGGCACGTTGCGGACAGCGCTCATAAAGGCGGACGGAGCGGACATAAGTATGCATTTTGCTCTGCACCCCAGCGCCTGTTCTATATATTTTGAAACGATAAATGTGTTCTCCGGTATGACATTGATGCTCGAATATATATTCAGCTTATCACGGGCATGCAGATATTTATTTATGAGCGTATGTGATATCTTGTGCCAGAAGAATACGGGCACATCCGGAAGTATTGCATATATATCAACATCATGCGGCGCAGGTATATCTATCATGTTATCGCATATATACCTGTATATCCTGTATCTCCTGTCGGCACTCACGCCGCCGCTGTGATTTACGACCTTGGAGACAGTCGATATGCTGTTATTTGTAGCCTCCGCTATTTCAGTTAACAATTTATGCAACATGCCACAAAAAACCTCCGCATTTTTGTATCAGACGCACATGAACAGAAATATTCAAGTGTTTATAATTATATTGTGTTTATTTTTTATAATCAAATTCAAAGAAAGGAAGTTTGTTAAATGTTTGGTAAGAAAAGCTTCAGAAGGCCACGGCTGATAGCGGCACTGCTCACGGCCGCGATCGGCGTCACGATGATGCCCGCAGGCGTTATCTCGGCGGAAGGCGCATTTGAAGGATGGACTGTCGACGAAAATCAATGGTCATATTCGGACGGCGGCACTGTCATAACTTCTAAAGGCAATATGCTGGACTCATTACAGTCGTCAGGAACGGTCACCGCAAATAAGATAGACTTTTCCGCTTCTGTACAGAATGTACTGAGCAGCGTAGACGGAAACATAGGGCTGTACTATCAGTGTCAGAACGGAGAAGATTACTTTTTTGAATATAATTCCGTTTATAATTTTCTGAGGATACGAAAGCTCGTCAATGATGCAACTGTCACGGAAAAGACCGTTTCGTATACATTGGAAAACGGCGAATGGTACGATTTCAGCGTTATTCTGCTCGATTCGGTGGTGGAATTCTATGTGAACAACACTCTCATGATGACGCAGAGCGGAGATTTCGGAAATATATTTGAAAACGGCAGGTGCAGGATACAGGGATACAATACTGTTTTCTCTCTGAAGAACTGTGTGTTCGGCGAGTACAGCGAAAAAGATCCGGGCGAAGCGGACTGGATCTACAATCAGAACTGGATCCTCAATGAAGACGGATCGATCACGTCCAACGGAACGGAGGATATATGTAAGATAGAATCGCAGGGCTCTGTCAATGTAAACTGCATCGAGTTTTCGGCGAAGATCGAAAAAGTGCGCAGCGAGATCGACGGCAACATAGGCGTATATTATCAGTGCCCCACCGGAGACGATATATTTTTCGAATATAACACCGTGCTGCGTATCGTGCGCATAAGACGTTTTACGGGCGGAGCGGACATACATATCTCACCGGCACGCGCCGTCGAGGTCACAGAGGGTGAGTGGCACGACTTTAAAGTCATACTCGACGAGGAAATAGTCATATTTTACATAGACGGCGAGATCGCAGGCTCCGCCGAAGGGTCGTTCACCGGTATGTTTGAAAACGGGCTGTGCCATATACAGGGATACAACACCACCATATCGGTCAGATTGAGCAATCTTAAAAACGATACGACGACCGTTTATAAATACGACCTTGAGTTTGAAAAGGTTTCATCGATAAACGGTTTTACGGCGCAGAACGGCAGCGTTTCCTACGGCGACGGTTCACTCGTTTACTCCATTCAGGGAGCGGATTCTTCTCTGAGGACGCCTGTGCTTCAGACAGCGGCGGGAGATAAGTATTCCGCGCTGCTGCCCCTCAGAAATACCATATTCCTGAGAATGAAAAACAACACGGGTGCTTCGAAGCTGAAGGTCAGTGTGATAACGACAAACCAGATAAATTATTCCGAATCCACTGCAAAAACGATCGATATCGCACCGAATTCAGATTTTTGTTCTTATTTTGTAAATCTGTCCGATCTTAAACTTTCCGGCTATCTGCGTCAGATAGAACTGGAGCCTGTGGGAGCGGCATCGGGAAGCATTGAGATCGACACTATATCTTTCGAAAGAGAGGATCCCATTACCGAGAGCGCCGGCACCGTACTTGAATGCACGGCTGACGAGAACACGGTAACGGTTAAAGGAAGACTTAAGGAGGAGTACAGAGGCAAACGTGTTTCTTTATACGAAACGTCTCTTTCTAATGTACATGAAACACTGAGCGGAAGCCCCGTCGCCACTGTGACGGCGGACGGACTTGATTTTACGATCAGCATACCGCTGTACAATAAAGGTGTGTCGCGTCTGTCATCGCTGTTCCTTGTCGGCGTTGACGGCGTAAAATGCGGCAAGAGCTTCAACATTTCCAATTACAGGGATTTTGAGTCAAATCCGTATGAATTTTCACTGCCGTCATTCAGCGTAAATGTCACCGACGCGCCTTACAGCGCAAAGGGAGACGCTTTTACGGACGACACTGCCTCGATACAGGCGGCGATAGACGATGTGAACGCACACGGAGGCGGAACCGTCATTTTACCGGGAGAAGCGGAAAATCCTTACGGGAAACGGTATATCGTCACGAATATCGTTCTGAAGGACAACGTTGAGCTCAGGATAGAGAAGGGCGCCGTTCTGTGGCAGTCTCCGAGGATAGCGGATTATAAGTATGACGCTGTTTACGGGCACGACATCGTGATCCCCGGCGTCAACTGGACACATGCGGGACTCGCGCACAATCTGCCTCTCGTTCAGGCATATGAGGCCGAAAATGTACGTATAACGGGCGGCGGTACGATACGCTCTATGGATTCGGGAAGCGAATGTGAGGACGGTGTGAACGGCGGCACTATATGGACGGGATGCCCCTCGAGGATACACGCGATACCCATAGGATTCTACGGCTGTAAAAATGTGGAGATATCGGATATCACTCTGCTCCGCACCAACATTTACCATATCGTTCTGTACGCCTGTGAGAATGCCTATGTGGGTAATGTGATGATGAAGGAGGTCACATGTGCCAGCGGCGACGGAATATCACTCTCTGTCGGAACTCATGACGTAATGGTAAACCGCTGCTTCCTGTTTACAAACGACGACAGCGTAGTGCTCTGCTCAAGTTATAACGACCCGCGCGGTCTTACGTGGTGGAAGGCAAGACCGGATCAGGACAATTCGATAAGGAACGTTACCGTATGCCACAGCAGTCTCGTAGGCGGTCACGGCGTTACGTTCATCACATGGGGAACGAACAATCCCGATCTGTCAAAGAACGAGATCAAAAATATAGATGTTTACGACAATGTCCTGAACTGGATAGGAACATGGCCCGATAATCCGTATTACGGAAATCCCGTATTTGACAACACAGAGACGGACGACTATTCACCTGTAAAGCAGGTACGCATTTTTAACAACTATATAATGACCGCGCCGGATCTGGGTCCTATACAGCCCACTGATATAGTGTCCGATACAAAGCTTCACAGCAGCGAGCAGTTCCGGAACGGTGATTTTGAACGTAACGACAAGCTGCATCCGGAATGGATATCGGGTCTTTCCAACTGGACTGTTCAGGAAAACGGCGGCTCTGTGTCAACTGTCAAGTCCGGGGACGGATACTGCGGACTTATTTCAGGTAAAGCGATACTTGAACAGGGACTCTGGCAGACTAAGTCGGGTCACCGTTTCTCGGCGGACGTCAGGGTCGATGCAGGAACGGCTCGCATATTCGTGTGCGATATACTGACAGGTGAGATACTGGCCGACAAATACGTTTCGGGAAATGAATTCAAGACTGTTTCACTCACGTATTTCGGGACAAAAAGCAATCTGTATCTCGGAGTTGAAGGTCTGAGCGACGATGCTGTTGTTTATGTAGATAATGCCAAGGTGGAATCCATACCGGATTCGGACGTGCACCCGGAGAAGATATCCGACAAGGATGAGCCTTCGCCGGAGGAGCCTACTCCCGAGGAGCCCACACCCGAGGAGCCTACTCCCGAGAAACCTACTCCCGAGGAGCCCACTCCCGAAGAACCCACACCCGAGCAGCCCGGTACCGACAATCCGCCGACGGGCGACAGCTCGAACATACTGCTTTACTGTCTTATGTTAATGGCATGTGCGATATGCACTTTCTTCGGAATGATACGCAAGCTTAAAAAGCATGCGGAATGAGAATGATAATGCGCCGCTCTGTTTACCGGGGCGGCGCATTTCTTTTTAAATATTAAAATATCAAAATATCAAAACATCTTACAGGCTCTTGATCAGCCGAAATATCTCTTGAGCAGTCCCTCAAAGCCTTTGCCGTGACGCGCCTCGTCCTTAGCCATTTCATGAACCGTGTCATGTATAGCGTCGAGATTGAGCTTCTTGGCCAGCGTAGCAAGATCCTTCTTGCCCTTTGTAGCGCCGTTTTCCGCGGCAACTCTGAGCTCGAGATTCTTCTTAGTGCTGTCCGTTACGCACTCTCCGAGAAGCTCCGCGAACTTAGCGGCATGCTCGGCTTCTTCAGCGGCAGCCAGCTTATAAAAAGCGCCTATTTCCGGATAGCCCTCGCGTTCGGCAACACGTGCCATGGCAAGATACATACCAACCTCGGTGCATTCGCCTTCGAAATTGGCTCTGAGTCCGGCTACTACTTCGGGATCAACATCCTTGGCAACGCCTACTCTGTGTTCATCTGCCCATACAAGACCGCCTTCACTTTCCTGCTCCTTAAACTTTGATGCCGGCGCCTTGCATACCGGGCATGATTCCGGCGGATTGTCTCCCTCATAAACGTATCCGCAGACCATACAAACATACTTTTTCATAATAAGTACCTCCAATTCATCAAAATATGTACTGTAATACCAGTATCCTTCAGTGAAAGAAGTATACCATTTTTGAAACGAATGTCAATTCTTTTAATTCTGAAATCATTTGACACCGGGCCGTTATTGTGGTAGCATTCCCGTATTAAGTTAATGTTTTGTTAAAATTTTAACAGGATATTATCGTCAGGATTATGAAACGAAGGATGTGTGCAAAATGAAAAAAATACTGCTTATGATCCTGGCAGCGGCAATGATATTCGGCTGCGCAGCATGCAAAAATGACGACTCGGATACACCGTCTGATGTCACAGATACTTCTCAGAGCGGCAATACCTCTGCTGTGACCCCCACTCCCGTTTGCAATACGCATTCGCCCGATGAAGCGACCCCCACTCCCGAAGTTACGCCTACGGCAGATTCCAAGCCGGCATATGACTGGGAAGAAGATTGGAATATGGACATAGGCTGGGTAAACGATGACGGCGGCGAGCTCTACTGTGACGGTTCTAATACGTTTACACGTGTTACCACCAAGAAAACATACGATATCACGACCGTCAAGAGTATAACGGTTGATTTCATGTACTACGAAATGGTAAATACCGGGATTCCGGACGGAAATTTCGCTATCGGGTTCCTCAATCCCTCGGAAGAGTTCTATCTTTTTAGTATAAACACGTATAACAACGCCGCGAGGATACATGATTTTCTGAATATGGACAGCGCTACCCTCTTATCCGAGAAGAGTGTTGACGACTACGGCGGCGACGACACGTGGCATAAGTTAAAGGTGACCGTGAGCAGCGACGAGATCCGGATGTATCTGGACGACACTTTGATCGGTTCCGAGAATAAGGGCGGATATGATAAAGTCATAAACGGTTCGTCCATTTTCCTGCAGTCGTATAACTCATACATTACTTTCCGCAATATAGTGATAGAATAAGACGGTAGAGTGTGATACTCAAGACCGGGAGGACGGAAGATATCCGTCCTCTCTCTTTTTATATCGCGCTGTATTTTCGTGTCATATAAGATATATACCGGCGAATATGACTAAAAGATTCTTGACAAGACAATTTGCTGTGATGATGCCTATCATTATATAAAAATACACCGGTCTGAACAGAAGAGCCTTTATCCTTCCCCTCGTGATCAGATTCAGAGTGTGCGATACCACATATATGAGCGAGAAAGCGGCGGCATATATAACGGTAGGATTGTAGATGAAGCTTTTAACGAACTTTCCGTGCAATAAAAAATATACTGCTCTCGTCCCTCCGCACCCCGGACAGTAAAGTCCGAAGACACTGCGGAGACTGCACCTCCACGGCACTAAGTCAAGCACCGATATGTGAAGCGCAGACAGCACGATAAGGGCTGTGAAGAAAGTAGCATATATTATAAGGATCACATAGTAAAATATTCTCGATATACGCAGTAGGTATGTATCTGCCTGCATATCGCGTCATTTACATATCGAGCGAATCGAGTGCGTCCATCCAATCGGTGGAGCCGAACGAGCCGAGCATCTCAGATCCCGCTATGAATCCGATTATCACGAGCAGCGACAGGATAAGAGCGATTACGCCGCAAACGAGACCGGCGATCGCCATGCCCTTTCCTCCGCAATGCTTAGACAATCCTGCGGCGCCGAGAACAACTGCGACCAGTGCAAGTACAAAGGGCAGGAAGGGTATGCAGCATGAGAGCAAGAGCGAAAGTATACCGAGTACCATCGATGTAACGCCCAGACCTACACTCTTCTTGGGAGGCTGCATATCTACCGGCGCATACTGACCCATATCAACATTATTCATATTATTCATATTGTTCATGTTGTTCATGTTATCAAACACGTTCGGCTGATACTGTCCCTGGGGCTGCGCCTGCTGTGTGCTCTGATTCTGAGGATTCTGAGTATTCTGGAAATCCTGAGACTGTTGGTTATCAAACTGATCCATTATTCTTCTCTCCTTAAAAAAATTTCAAACATATTATATACTTTTATATGCGATATTTGCAAGTGTGAAAACCAAATTTTTATATCAATTTATATATGTACAATCTCAGGTATTTTTGGTAAAATAAAGCAACTATCATGAATGAAAGGCAGAGCGGCTGCGATATGGCGGATAAAAATAAGATCAGATTCACAATAAACGGTAAAGCATATACATTGCTTCATGACGAACCGGAAGAGTACATGCACAGGATAGAGCACTATCTCAATACGCGCGTAGCCGCTGTATCCAAAAGCGGCATACAGCTCGGAGAGCAGACGGCTATCGTTATGGCGGCTATATCCATAACAGACGAGCTTTTCAAGACTCAGAAGAATTTCAATACACTCAAGAATGAGATAAAGCGCATGATGGATGAGTATGACAGACTCAAATCGGAGAAGCAGGAGCTTGACGAACAGCTTACGACCGCACTTCAGCAGGTAGACAAGCTGTCAAAGCAGCTGCTGCTGGCACGTCACGGGGCTTACACAGGCGGCGAAGCGATACAGAGCACAGAGCGCGCGGCCGCCGGCACTGTCGCGGACACGGCTCAAGGCGGCTCCGACACCGCTCCGGAAAGAACAGATGCTTCCGACGGAAGGAACGCTTCCTTCGGAAGCGTTTCGGGGAATATATTTTACCCGGCAAATTACGGCATGGATGATGACGAATGATAATGATGATATGATCGCCGATACAAAGATTTCAAAACGTACGCCGGAGCTGCTCGCTCCGGCAGGTTCTTTTTTGTGCCTTAAGGCTGCCGTGCAGAACGGCGCGGACGCTGTTTATCTCGGTCTTAAATCAGGCAGCGCCAGAATGGGAGCGCCCAATTTCACGATCGATGAATTTATAGATGCGCTCGCATACGCTCACGTGCGGGGCGTTAAAGTCTATGTTGCTCTCAACACACTCTTTTTTGAAAACGAAATAAAATATGCATACGAAATAGCTGAAACAGCCGCCGGAATGGGCGCCGACGCACTTATTTTACAGGATATGGGGCTTGCATATAAGATAGCCGAAAATTCCGATAAGTTCCCGTGCGATCTCCATGCGAGCACACAGATGAGCGTTTACAATAAGGAGGGGCTCATTTTACTTAGGGAAATGGGGTTTACGCGGTGCATAACGGCCAGAGAGCTTTCAATAGATGAAATAACGGAGCTCTGCGGCGCGGGCATCATGGATATCGAGGTTTTCTGTCACGGCGCACTGTGCATGTCCGTGTCCGGCCAGTGCCTCCTGAGCAGCTACATAGGCGGCAGGAGCGGTAACAGAGGCTGCTGCGCGCAGCCGTGCCGTATGAAATACGCTCTTAACGACAGGCCGTACGCATACAGGTTAAGTCCCTCGGATTTCGCCGCGCTCCCCTATATCGACAGGCTCGCAGGCGCGGGCGTCGCTTCTCTCAAAATTGAAGGCAGGCTCAAGTCGCCGTCTTATACCGCGATGACAACGCGCTGCTACCGCGAGGCGTTAGACAGTATCTTCAAGCCGAACGGAGGTACGGACAAGAGCGATACCGAGCGTAAAATGTTCGAGATGCGCACGCTGTTCGCGCGGAATGATTTTACCGGCGGGTATCTTTTCGGTAAAATTCCCTTCAAGGACATAACTATGCAGACGTCGGGCCGCACGGGGGTGCCGATAGGTACGGCAGAATCCTTAAGGCAGCTTCAGGCGCCGGCCGCGCTCCGGGGCAGGCTGTGCAGGTTTGCTTTCACGGCGCGGCAGAGCGGCAAGACGCTGAATGTGGGAGACGGTTTTACGCTGTGCACCGAAAATGACGGCATCATCACGCCCATTATAGGCGGCACGGTGAACTCGGCCTGTAAAATATCGCATGATGTATATAAGATAACGGCAGTGGGCGCGCCTTCGCGGCAGGAGCCCGCGGCCGCCGGTTTCCCGACGGGCAATGTGAGGTATTCGCTTTATATTACCGACGATCTCAGGCTGCGCACTGCCGAGGAGCGGGCTCTGTCGAAGGAGCGCATTAAAATACCGGTACGCATGCGTTTTAAGGGCAAAAAGGGCGAATCGCCCGAGCTTGCCATTTACGATGATGACGGCCATTGTTTTAAAGCCTGCGGCGGGGAAGCTCTGAGCGCCGCCAAAAACGCGCCTTCGACAAAAGCGGACATTGAAAGCCGCTTAGGGAAGCTGGGCAGCACGCCTTTTGTGCTCCGGGACGCGGATATCGAGCTTGACGAGGGACTTTTCGTACCCGCGGGCACGGTAAATATGCTGCGGAGATGCTGCACGGAAGGCCTCGCAGGGCTTCGCGAGGAGCTGCCCGGTTTAAGAAAATATCGCGGCGGCGTAACGCAGGCGTTGCAAGCGGTACAAGCGCTGCAAGCAGCACATGAAGCACATGCAACACATTTGAAGAAGTACTGCGGCGCGGGAGGCATTTCCGTGTTTTATCATGCGGCCCGCCCCGGCGATCCCGTTTCGTGGCTGAGGCGCTTTACAGACAGCGTGCGCGCTTTTTATAACGGCGACTGCGCCGACTCAGACGCATCTTATGACGTACTGAAACCGTATATGGCGGAAAAATGTACTCATTACATACCGCTTTCCGTATTGCTTGATATCTTACGGGCGAAGGACGGTGCGCATGAGGACGCTTCGGGCAGCGCGCTCAAAGAGCTGGCAGATCTTAAAGACAGATACGGATTTCTTGCGGCGGCATATTTTCCTTTCGTATCCCTCGGGGAAGCGCTCTCGGACGTACGCGGGGGACTCGCCGGAGCAGTAAGAGATCTTTCATATATCATTGACGGATTCATGTGTGAAAATATCGGGGACATAGCGGCTCTGCGGGCCGTATACGAAACGATCTCCGAAGAAGAAGGCGCGAATTGGAGCGAGCCTTTCATATGTGCGGATCACAGCTTTAATATAACCAATTCGGAATCTCTGAAAGCCGTTTCGCGTTCCGGCGCGGTGCGGGCGACCGTTTCACCCGAGGCATCTCAGCAGCAGCTTGAAGAAATATTGCGCGCGGCCCCGGATTCGGATATTGTTCCCGAGGTCGTGATAGGAGGCCGCGTCATACTGATGCGAAGCCGTCACTGCTATATAGACGAGGGAAAATGCTCCGGCAGAGCCGACCTGTGCAGCCGCGCGTCCTATCATCTCACCGACGAGCGCGGCGCGAGCTATCCCATACTCACGCAGAGAAAGGACTGCTGCAGCATACTCCTGAGCTGCGAGCCGCTGCATTTTACAGAGGAGCGCGTCAAAAAAATACGCGGCGTATGCAAGAACGCCGCGCTGCGCGTAAATGTTGTCATTTGATACGTGATCCGGGCTTCCCGGTCACGCTTCCGGTCGGGCTTCCCGAGACCGCTCTACATTACAGGAAGGCCGAGAACAGCCTTCTCATATGGTGCACGTCGTAAGCGCCGCCCAGCTCGCGCACAGAGTGCATTGCGAGAATGGGATTTCCTATATCCGCCGCAACGGCCCCGCACTTTGCGGACAGCATGGGCCCTATGGTGCGCCCGCCTTTTACGGTGCTCCTGTTCACGTATTCCTGATAAGGTATGTCATTTTCAATACACAGCTTTTTGAAAAATGCGCAGCCCTCTCCGGACGTGGCGTAGGACTGATTGGAATTGATCTTGAGCACGGGCCCTTTATTCAGCTTCACGACCGTGTTCGGATCGCCTGTATTCTTGTAGGACGGATGGGCGGCATGGGCCATGTCGGCGGAAAATATCACCGACAGCGAGAGCGCTCTGTACATATCCTCCTTGGAATATCCTATTTTTGAGCATATCCTCTCGATCACCGACTCGAGCACGCCGCTCTGAGCGCCTCTGTCGCTGGCCGAGCCGCATTCCTCGTGATCGTATATGAAAGCTATGAACGACTCGGGTGCGGCATCCCCGGATACGGCTCCCGCAACCGCGGCGTAAGCCATTTCACAGTCGTCGAGGCGGGAAGCCGATATGAATTCCTCATCCAGCCCGGCGTAGTCGGCTTTTGCGGCGTCGTACAGCTGCATGTCGAAGCTGAGGAGCTGTTTTCCCTCGATACCCGCGGCCCGTATGACTCTTTCCGTAAAATGCTTCTCTCCGTTTTCGCTCTGAGCCGCAAAGGGACGTATTTCGGTCTGCATATCGAATTTGGCTCCGTCGTTCACTCCGGGGACCATGTGTATGGCGGCGCTCGGTATGACGGCAAAGGGCTTCCTCATGTCAAAATCCGCATGCTTCACTTCCCCGTCCTCGGCGTAAAATACTCTCCCGGCGCACGAAAGGGGCCTGTCCATCCACACGTGATGTATAAGTCCCCCGTAGGGCTCTACGGTGAGGCGCTCATATCCGTCGTCTGTCGTTGAAACGGCGGGCTTTATCCTGAGGCCGGGCGCGTCATGGTGCGCCCCCGCTATATGAAAGCCGCATTTTACGGGCTCCTTAGACGAGCTTATCCTGAAAAAGCAGAGCATCGTGCCGTTTTTTATGAAGCAGTACGTCCTGTCATATTCTATGTCCCAGGCGTCCTGCTCGCGAAGGCGCAGGGCCCCGGCTTTTTCGAGCATTCCCGCGAGATATTCCGCCGAATGATACGGCGTATGGCATTCATTTAAGTATTTGAGCAATCCGTCAGAGTCGCTTTTCATACGGTACAGGCCTCCATTCCTTTATTCCGCTGTTGTTTGTTCCGCTGTTATCTTGTATGTGCCCGAAGCCGCTTTCTTCCATGAAAGTCCGTCTTCGAATTTCATGCCGTGTTCAAGGCATATCATGCCTCTCATTCCGTCAGGCAGCTCCACTGTAAGCTCTATGCCTTCGCCGGTCCTCTTCCACGACGAGGATATTTTACCCTGCGGGCATATATGGAAGCCCGACGCGCTGTCAAGCTGCGGCACGAAAGAGGGTCTTATGTCGACCTCGCTCCAGTCATTGTCGTGGGGATTATATCTTATTCCCGCGAGAGCCTGTATGAACCATCCGCTTATATCTCCCCAGAAATGGTGATTGAGCGAGAGCACTCTGCCTCCCTCGGGCTGATGTGTTTCCCAAAGGGTAGTGGCGCCTCTTACTATCCAGTTTCCGTAGGAAGGATAATCGGTGCGCGCTATCATGGTATAGGCCAGATCGCTCCTTCCGAACGCCGTGAGCACGTGGAATATCACTCTCGCTCCGAGCACTCCGAGATTTATGTGCTCCCCGTCTTCCTCTATTATCTCCACCAGTCTGTCAAATGCCTTCGCGCGCTCGCCGCCCTCAAATATGTTATAGTAAAGCGCCATCGCCTGCGATGTCTGACAGTCTCCTATTGCCGTCATAGTGTCAAAGTCTATGAGATATCTTCTGACGGCATTTTTCATTTTACGGGCGAGAGACAGCGCAAATTCGCTCTGAAGCTGCATTCCGAGCCGGGCGAACATGTAGGCGGCCTTTTCGGCGATGTCCATCGTGAGCACACTGTCCGTGAATACGAGCGGTGAAATATATTCATGCTCTATTTTACCTACGGGGCACCAGTCGCCCAGCCCTATCTCCACGAGTCCGCGTTCATCGGCACGCCTCTCTATATAATTAAGGTATCTCCATACGGTGGGAGCCGCTATTTCAAGTATTTCTCTGTCATGAGTGTATTTATACGTGTAATACGGTATATTCACTATAACGTTGTCCCACGCGGGGCCGTTTCCCCACGCAAAACCCCACCCGCCTGTGGGCACTATACCGGGTATGGCGCCTTCGTCGTTCTGAGCCTTTGCTATGTTCCTCATCCATTCCTTGTAGCTGTTCCCCGCCGAAAGATTGAGGAGAACGTGCTCGGACGAAAGAGATGCGTCCGCCGTCCAGCCGTTCTTTTCACGCTGGCAGCAGTCCACGGGATAATAATAGAAATTGGACAGATCGGAGCGTCTTACGGCCTCCTGCAGCTTGTTTGCGATATCATCGGAGCAGGTGAAGCCTCCCCGCTCTTTAAGGTCGGAATTGTATACCGCGTATGTGAGAAGTGAGCGGGTCGCCTGCTTCTTTGTAATGCCGCGCACGAGCACGTATCTGAACCCGTGATATGTAAAATGCGGCTGATATACTTCGTTCTCTCCCGTGCCCTTGCAGTAGTATATATCCTTCTGAACGTAATCGTTCTCGTCGAATTTTATATTGCGCGTGTAAAGCTTGCCGTCCTTAAGCGTTTCGCCGTGCACGAGCTCTATCTTCTGTCCCGGCTTCGGAGAATGTATGCGGAGTATGCAGAGTCCCGCCGTATTCTCACCGAAATCATACCTGAAGCCTTCCTCTTCCTCGGTTATTGAAACGGGCTTTATCTCACGCACCTTCACGACGGGCTCGGCGCGGCACAGGCGCGCCTCTCCGCGGGGCATAGGCGCTTTTTGGGCATATTTCCATTTTTTATCGCTGAAGCCCGGCATGTTCCAGCCGGGTATTTCCTTTCTCGCATCGTAATATTCGCCGCAGTGCCTGTCGTCGAACAGTATGGGCGAGCGGGCAGTCTTAACGGTCTCGTCGGACTCGAATTCAAGAGCCTCTTCTCCGCTTTTGAACGTTATGCGTCCGCTCATGGCAAACTGAGGTGCGGAGCGCCATTTTGCATTCTGAAAATCCCAGCAGTATGCTCCGAAGGCATTCTGCAGTCCGTTTCCGAGGCACACGCCTATCACATTTTCGCCCCTCTTGAGATACGGCAATATGTCGTATTCGTCATAATAGATTATATCGTCGGGATTGCTTATATAGGGGGCTATAAGTCCTTTCGTGATATTCACCCCGTTTATATAAAGCTCGTAAAATCCCAGTCCGCATATCATCATGCCCGCACTTTCCACGTACTTAGGAGCTTTAAGCTTCCTGAGTATGAATGTCTTCCTGAAATAAGGCGCCGGAACAAAATCCGTAAGCGTGCATATCTCCTCTCCGGCTCTTATAAAATTCGTCGGATAATCCATCTGATCATCTCCCTTTCTGTAATTACCCTATATTTGATATAACCGATGTTATGAGTTTTTCAAAGCGTTCCCGCGCGCTGTCCGCCGTGATCTGCACCTCTTCGTGAGAGAGCGGAGCATTTCCTATGCCGGCAGCCATATTGGTTATACAGCTGACAGCGCACACGTCCATTTTCATGTGTCTTGCCGCTATGGCTTCCGCCGCCGTGCTCATGCCCACGGCGTCCGCACCGAGAGCGGAGAGCATGCGTATTTCCGCGGGAGTCTCGTACTGAGGCCCGGGGAGCTGTGCGTACACGCCTTCTTTAAGCGTCATGTTCAGCTCACGCGCGCATTTACGCACGGTATCCGACAGTCTTTCCGAGTACACATGCGTCATATCCGTAAAACGTTCTCCCAACTCGTCTATGTTGGCGCCGCGAAGCGGCGAAGGCACAAAGACGGATATGTGATCCCGTATGAGCATAAGATCGCCCGGGCGGAGCGACCTGTTTATTCCTCCCGCCGCATTCGTAAGTATGAGCGTGCGCGCTCCCATGAGCCCCGCAGTGCGCACCGGCAGCACGGAATCGCCTGCGGAATACCCCTCATACATATGAACGCGCCCCTTCATTATGACGACGGGCACGCCTTTTACATGTGCGAATATATATTTCCCGTCATGTCCGGCTGTCGTGGATACGGGGAAACCGGGTATGTCCGAATAAGGCACCTCGAGCCCGCGTACGACGGACGGACTGTCTGCGTACCCTCCGAGCCCCGATCCCAGCACCGCGCATATTTCAGGCTTAA
>CANQOI010000027.1 GCA_947625435.1 uncultured Clostridia bacterium
TGCACAATCTAATGCAACAGCTTTCGTTTTTCAACAAGTTAACGCCATTTTTTAATGTCTGATACCAAAGTCAGGTAGCACATACATTTTTCGTTGTCAAACGAAATTACCGCCGCTGTGCCGGTTTGCACGCGGGCTCGCACGCGGGCGGCAAATTCCGTTTGCATATTAAATATGTTTTGCTATAATTACTCGATGTATTTTTACACACGGAAGGAGTCATACCATGGACTATAAGAAAATACTCACAATACAGGATATATCGTGCGTCGGACAGTGCTCTCTGACTGTGGCGCTCCCCATACTTTCGGCGGCCGCCTGCGAGACGTGCATACTGCCGTCTGCAGTTCTGTCGACACACACAGCCGGTTTCACAGGCTATACTTTCCGCGATCTCACTGATGACATCCCCGCCGTTTCCGCCCATTGGAGCAAGGAAAACATCAGATTCGACGCAGTTTACACGGGCTACCTCGGGAGCACGCAGCAGATAGACTACGTTAAAGATATAATCGATACGCTTCTCGTGTCCGGCGGTTTCAGCGCCGTTGATCCGGCCATGGCTGACGGCGGCAAGCTGTACCCGGCTTTCGACGCCGAGTATGTGGATGCAATGAAGAAGCTGGCGTTTTCAGCCGACATCATACTGCCGAACATAACAGAGGCGTGTTTCCTCACGGGCAGCGAGTACCGCGAAACATACAATGAAGATTATATCAAGATGCTCATAGACAAGCTGACCGCAGCCGGTGCGCGCACTGTGATCCTCACAGGCGTCGGCTACAGGGAGGGCAAGACGGGCGTCGTCGTTTCAGAGAGCGGCTCGTATTCGTATTACGAGCACCGTAAGATCGCCAAGGGCTGCCACGGCACGGGCGATGTGTATGCTTCCGCTTTCGTGGGTGCTTATCTTAACGGTAAAACATCGTATGACGCCGCCAAGATCGCCGCAGACTATACTGTCCTTGCGATCGAGAACACACAGGGCGACGCCTCGCACTGGTACGGTGTAAAATTCGAGACATGCCTTGCAGATTACATGCGCATGATAGGTATAATTTAATCAGGACCGATATTTGCGGCGATGCGGCGGTCAGGCGCCCGGGCGCAAAATTTCTGTTGACCGGGACAAACTTTGTGTGCAATAATATCAGTAACGGAGGTGTTAATCGTGGCAGATGTATTCGATGTTGCCGACTTTTTTATTCAGCTCGCAAACCAAAGCGAAGATGATCAGATGACCAATTTAAAGCTGAACAAACTGCTTTATTATGCACAAGGCACATTTCTTGCCAGGACCGGCAAAAACCTATTTGACCGGAATATTGAGGCGTGGACACTCGGCCCCGTTGTGCCGGAAGTCTATCACAAATACAAAGTATGCGGTAAAAACCCGATTTCATCACCGGAACACGAAATAGATCGTTCCAGATTCAGTGATGAAGAGTTTGAAACGCTCCTTGACGTCATGCGGGAGTTCGGAAAGTACACCGGTTCAGCTTTAGTTTCTTTAACTCACATGCAGGGTGCTCCGTGGAGTAATGCGATCGCGTCGGGATGCACAACTTTAGACTCCGCAGACATTAAGGATTATTTTATACAACACCCTGTTCCATACTTTAAAGATCAGATCAAAGCGCCGTTAGTTAATGTTCTTCCGTCAGAATGGTACGATCCAAATGAAGATGCAGAATGGGAGGCATACCTGTGACTAAATGGGACATCTACATTGCAGAAGTGCCATTTGAGGACTTACCACAGCAATCAAAACTGCGCCCGGTTATCATTTTGGGCGAATCTGCGGTTTTAGTTGACTGTCTGAAGATGACCGGTCAGACGCCCCGCCGCGGGGAATATGTTTTGCAGAAATGGAAGGAAGCAGGATTGCATAAGCCGACAACAGTTCGTATTTCAAAGCGTCTTGCACTGGAAAAATGTGCTTTAAGAAAGCGAATCGGTTCTTTACAACCTGTTGATATTCTTGAAATTCAAAAACTCTTATCCCTGTAGAACTTACCCGTCCATCCTTGTGATGGACGGGTTTTCGCTTAATCCGTACGTTTAAGCGAAAAACTGAGGGCAGGGCGGTCAGGCGCCCGGGCGCAAAGAACGCACAAGTGCCGAGAGGCAATACGTTTTTGCTCTCTCGGCACGTTTGATCTGAGTCTAAGCCGTTTTACGGCAAAATGCCGTTTTTAACAAATAATATAACTTAAAATATTATAACTTATCCTTCCATTCGGCCATGTTGCCCTTGTAAAATACGTAAGGATCAAGAGCTATGACTCTCGTTCCGCCGTCATCGGCGGCAACGGTAGTATAAGTTTTACCGTTGAACTGGAACGAGCTGCCTATTTTACCGTCATATTCACCCTTCTGAGCTGCCAGAGAAGCGGCTGCGGCAACAGAACCGAGCTCGATAACGTCCCACAGCATCATGTAGGGGCAAACGAAATCGAAAGCATTGTCGGAGGGACTTAAAGGCATGAAGCCCTGCATCTCGCTGGGAAGTCCGAGGCCGGTAAGCTTGATATCCGTGTTCGCTGTCTTGAGGACCTGACCCGCAGCGGCCATACCTATCGTCGTAGGAGAAATTATAACGTCAACGCTGTTTTCAGCCACAAAAGAGTTGGCCTGCGTGGTGCTCTCTGTAGGTTCATCGTTTCCGTATTTCTTGTCAAGAGCAGGATTAACCTTGCCCTGATATATGTCCTTCTTGAGCTCATCTTCCATTTTGGCTATCCAGTTGTTCTGAACAGGAGTATCTATGGAAGCAGACAGAACACCGAATTTTATCTCGTCGCCGCTGTAATCCGCAAGAGCTGTCTGTACGGCAGCTTCAAGATTTCCGTCCTCGGGATAGTCTATGCCGAGAGCAATGAGAGTAGCAGCCTGAATAAGTGCGCTGCCTATGGCCTCCGGCGAGCACTGATCAACGTGCGTAACGCGGTAATCGGGGGATGCAAGAGAGTCGGCGGATACGATCTTTATGCCCGCTTCCTGTGCTCTCTTGAAAACTTCCTCATAACCTACATCGCCGTTTGTGGATATAGTTATGGAAGCCACCTTCTGAGTTATGAGTGTGTCAAGCATTTCAACCTGAGCGGAAACCGTCGTTTCTGCAGGGCTCCTGAACACAGGCGTGCCGCCCGCTTCTTTAACAGTCTTTTCAAAGCCCTCGTACATAAGAGTTCCGAACGCATTACCTGTACTCTTGAACATGAAAACGTGAGCGCCCTCAACATTTTCATTCGAACTGCCGCCGCTGCAGGCGACAAGACATGTCATTGCCATAATCGCAGCCAATGCCAATGTCAAAATCTTCTTAAACATATTTACACCTCCGTATTTTTTTGCTGAAAGACCACAGCTTAGACAACATTTTTTCTGCGGGCCTTAAGCTCATCCTTGGCTCGCTTTATATCATCACGGCATTTCTTCTTAGAAGCCGCGATATCCGCATTGTATTCATTTACCTTTGCCTTCCTTTCACCCTCCGTGAGCGATCTGTCGGCATAAACCTCGGCGATCCCGGCCTTCAGCTCCTGCTGCTCCTTAGCGCTCCTGCGGCTTATGGCCTCAATATTCTTATCGCCCATGAAAACGAATCTGAGCTTCAGACCGTCGAAAAATTCCTTGTTGAACATAGGTATCATGACGGCTATGAGCAGTATGATCCCCTGGAATATGATCTGAATATTTGCGTGAACATTGAGAAGATCCAGCGTTTTGGTCATGAAGGCCATTATGAACACGGCTATTACGGGGCCGTATGCCTTGCCCTTGCCGCCGTTTGTGGACACACCTCCGAGAACTGCGATCGCAATCGCCTTAAGCTCATATCCCGTTCCCATGCCCGAGCTTATTCCTTTGAGGCGTCCTGCGAACAAGATACCGGAAAGGGCAGCTGAAACGCCCATTACGGCAAAAACTATTATCTTGATCCTGACGACTCTGATGCCCGAATATTGTGCGACAGTGGAGCTGTTTCCTATAATGTAGAGCTCGCGTCCGAATTTCGTTTTATGGAGCACAACGGCAAATATCACCGCCACCGCCAGGAAGAAGAGCATTGAATAAGGTATCAGCCCTCCGAGATCGCCCCACGCGAGAGTCGAGAACCAATCCGGAAAATTCTTGAGAGTATTTTCACCCATCACTATCTCCGCAACGCCTCTGAACAGCATCGAAGTCGCTATAGTGACTATGACGGCGGGCATTCTGAATCTCGCCACAAGAACGCCGTTGAACACGCCGCACAGCCCGCCGGCCGCGATACCTGCTATAATGGCTACAGCGGCGGGCGCTCCCGCGTCGAGCAAAAGCCCCATCACCATGCAGCTCACTATCATTATGGCTCCCACGGACACATCAATATCGCCCAACATGAGCACAAATATCATACCGAGTACCATTACAGATATATCCATGCCCGACCTTATGATGCTCTGTATCGTTCCGCTTTCAAAGTACAGATTGGGCCTCAGTATCACCAGCAGCAGATTTATGGCTGCCAAAATGTATACCAATATCATTTCCCAGCGTACAAGAAATCTCGAAAGCCTGAATTTCTCCTTAACTGCCAGATCTCGTGTCTGTATTTCGGGAGTACTCATATTCTATTCCCCCTCTCTCTTAACGCGCGCTTATCTGCAAGACTGCCGTTTGCGATATTTACTATGACTGCGACAATGATTATCGCACCCTGGAGCGCATCCTGCCAAACACTGTACCCCGGTATCATACTGAGGAGCGATGTGATAACGCTCATGAGTATGACTGCTATAACAACGCCGTCCATCCTTCCGCGTCCTCCGGTTATGCTGACGCCGCCTAAAATGCATATCGCTATGGCTGTCATTTCGTATCCTTTTCCTATGTCGGAGCTCACGGTCAGGTAATTTGCGGCGTACAGTGCGCCCGCAAGGCCGGCGCACGCACCGCAGAGTACGTATGCCAGTATTTTTACATTATCCTCTCTGATACCCGCGACCTTAGAGGATTCGCTGCTCGTGCCTATAGCGTAAAGGCGTCTGCCGGGCCTCGTATATCCCAGAAACAGTCCCGCTACTATGAAAAGGCCTACAGCCCAGAACACTATGGCATCAAAGCCTAATATCTCCGTCTTTGCGTATGATGCAAAAGCCTCCGTGAACATATGAGGGAATCTCCACGCGCCTTGTGTGATGACAAACGCCAGACCCCTGAAAACGTACATTGTGCCGAGGGTCACGATCATGGGCACGATCTTCATTTTACCTACAAGGAAGCCGTTTATAAGTCCGCAGGCGGCCCCTATCGCAATGCCCGCCAGTATGAGTACTATAGGCGGTATGGAATTGTTCATTATCATAAGTTCGGTAACGCTCACGCCGCTGACGGCAAGTATGGAGCCTATCGAAATGTCAATGCCGCCCGTTATGAGCACGAACATTATACCGACGGTCAATATCGCGAACACCGAATTGTTGGTGAGCGTTCTCGATATGTTTCCGAATGTGAAAAACGACTTGTTTATGAACAGCGCGGCTATGAGCAGCACTATGAGCGCTATCACAAGGCCGAATTCCTTATAGTTGAGTATCTTGCGTAAAATATTGTTCTTTTTCATACGGCGCTCCCTCCTTTTTCATCGGATTTTACGAGTGAAGCCGCCAATATCTTTTCCTGAGTGGCGTCTTCGATGTTGAAGCATCCCGCAACCCTGCCCGAACGCATAACGACTATCCTGTCGGCCATGCCGAGCACCTCCGGCATCTCGGACGATACCATTATCACGGCGTAACCGCTTGCGGTAAGCTCGTTTATTATCTCGTATATAGAGTTTTTGGCTCCCACATCGATACCCTTTGTGGGCTCGTCGAGTATGAGTACCTTAAGATCGCAGTTAAGGAGCTTTGCAAATACCACCTTCTGCTGATTTCCTCCGGAAAGAGACGACGGCGGGGCCGCTATGTCCTTCGCTTTCAGCTTGATCTTACGGCAGAGCTCTATCGCCTTTGCCATTTCATCCTTGACCGATATGAGCCCGCGCTTTACAAAATTGTTGATAACGGGCGCGGACACATTCTGGTATATAGGCAGCTCATACACGAGGCCCTGAAGCTGTCTGTCCTCGGGGAGCAGGCCTATGCCGTACCTCAGCGCATCCGCGGGCGAATTAATTTTGATCTCTTTTCCGTCGAGTAAGATCCTGCCCTTATCCGGCTTCATTATGCCGAATATCGTCTGGCACACCTCTGTTCTGCCCGCACCAACAAGTCCCGTGAGCGCGAGCACCTCTCCCGCTCTTACGTCGAACGATATATCCTTAAAATATCCCTCCTTGTACAGTCCTTCGACGCGCAGTACCTCCTGCTTTATTTCGGATGTCTTTTCGGGATAAAGCTGGTTGAGTTCTCTTCCCACCATGGCCTCTATCAGCTTTGCATTCGATATCTCGTTCACATCCCAGCTTCCTATGTACTGCGAGTCTCTGAAAACGGTCACTCTGCCGGCTACCCTGTACATATCTTCGAATTTATGCGTTATGAATATTATGGAAACGCCGTCGGCCTTCAGTCTGTCTACTATGCTGTAGAGCTCCTCGCATTCGTGCCTTGTAAGAGACGCCGTCGGCTCATCCATTATGAGTATACGCGCGTTCCTTGAGAGCGCTTTTGCTATTTCAACAAGCTGCTGCTGCGCGACGCTCAGTGTGCTCATGGGCTTTGTGACATCGATTTCCGGTGAAAGGGGCTCTATATACTTTCTGGCCTCCCGCCTCATGGCGCGCCAGTTGTATGTGCCCGCTTTTGTGAGTATTTCCTGTCCCATAAAAATGTTCTCGGCAACCGACAGATCGGGAAAAGACGTAACATGCTGATAAATAGCGGCTATACCGAGCTTCTGAGACTCGACCGTATTTTTAAGTGTTATGCGCTTTCCCTCAAGTAATATCGTTCCGCTGTCAGGCTGGTGCACGCCGGTGATGACCTTTATAAAGGTAGATTTTCCGGCTCCGTTTTCACCCATGAGCGCGTGGACCTCGCCCCTTTTCAACCGGAACTGTACACCGCTCAGCGCTGTTACACCGCCGAATGTCTTTACGACATCATTCAACTCGAGTATACAATCATTCATCTTGCCTACCTCTTGTCCTTAGATATTATTAACTGCTTATGAACGGATTTTACAAATTTCCCGTTAACAATTCAATAACATAAATTGCTTTTGTATTTACAAAAATTGCTTTTTTGTATTGCTATTTAAATTAATATCTGATATACTGTGTCAAAAGGTCGGAATAAATATGAGGAAATGTTATGATTTACGACAGGTGGTTGTCCGAAGTATCGTATACACAAAAAAAGGTGTCAGACATAACAAATGCGTCCAGGTTCCCTTTTTATGTAAAAGAAACGGGTTTTCTCTGTGACGACTCCATAACCTTTGAAGAAAGCTGCGGCTCCGACTGGGTCATTCTCTATTCTCTTTCGGGCTCGGCAGCATTGTCATATAAAGGCGCCCGCGCGGATGTGCGCAGGGCGGATATAGCCCTTTTACCGCTTTCCGGCGCGGCTGAGTTCATAAATGGATCGGACGGAAAATGGGAATACTTATTCGCTGTGTTCGGAGGGCGGCACACGGATATCTTGTCCGGCATCACAGGCAGCGCAGACAGCACAGACAGCGGTATCAATATATTTACAGTAGATCTCCCCGCGCTTATAATAGGAGCGTTCGTCCGGCTCCTGAAGCTCGACTACGACGACTCGGATCTGTCCGCCGTTAAGGCAAGCGCTCTTATAAATGTAATAATCTCGGCTGTTTACGATATTTCCGCCAAGGCGCAGGATACTCCCACCGTATTTCCCGATCACTACATGCTGCAGGTCAATACGGCTGTCGATTATATAAGGAATAATTACGCCGGCGATTGCTCCGTGGATAAGATCTGCTCTTACGCCGGGTTCAGCAAATATCATTTCAGCCGCGTTTTTAAGGATGTAACGGGCGTCACGATACACAGATTCGTGAACAGGCACAGAGTCAATAAAGCAATAGAGCTTCTTTCGGACACCGAGCTTACTGTATCCGATATAGGAACGGCTGTCGGTTTTAACGACGCGGAAACATTTTCGCGTGTTTTTAAATACATGACCGGCGGAACGCCGGGCTCTTACAGAGAACGGAGGAAGAATTGAATGGCTACTGTTAAAATATATGAGACCGACGGTGAGTGCGGCGATTTCACCGCGGTCGTGCTCTCATGCGTAAAATGCAGCGGTGGTTACGAGCTGGTGCTCGACAGAACGGCTTTTTTCCCGGAGGGAGGCGGCCAGCGCTCCGACAGCGGCACGATAGACGCTCAGCCCGTGCTTGACGTGCGCACAAACGACGAAAGGGACACTGTGCGGCACATAGTGCCGTCTGAGTTTTTACCGGGCACGCGCGTAAGGGGATGCGTCGACATGGTGAAACGTTTCTCCGACATGCAGAACCATACTGCGGAGCACATACTGTCGGGGACGGTCTTTTCTCTTTACGGCATGAACAATGTGGGATTTCACATGGGCACGGACTGCATTACTGTCGATTTTGACGGCGCGCTGGACGCTTCAATGCTCGAGGCCGCCGAAAAGCGCGCAAATGATATCATTTATTCGGATGTTCCTGTCAAAATATCGATCTACAAGAGCGTAGGCGATGTGCCCGTAAGCTACAGGAGCAAGAAGGAGATAACGGGCGCCGACATACGCATTGTGGAGATACCCGGCGCCGACATATGCGCCTGCTGCGCGCCGCACGTTTCAAGCACCGGTAAAATAGGTCTTGTCAAGATACTCGGCTTTCAGAAATACAAGGGCGGCACGAGGGTTGAAATGCTCGCGGGCTCCCGGGCATTTCACGAGCTTTCGAAACGCTTTGATCAGGTCAGGTGCGTTTCGGCGCGCCTTTCGTCCAAGCCCGATGATCTTGAGGCGCGCTTCACGCAGCTTATGAATGAACTTGCCGCTCTCAAGACCGACAACGCCGATATCTTTGCGGAATACGCCGCGCTCCGCGCGGAGCAGGTGCTGGGCAGGGCGCAGCCTGATCGCAGCCTGGCGCAGCAGGATCGCAGCCTGGCGCAGCAGGATCGCAGCCTGGCGCAAGCTGCCTGCTGCGGCGTTCTGCTTTTTGAATGTATTGAAAACAACGGGAATTTTGTGCGGCCCTGCACCGCCGCCGAAATGCGCGTTCTTGTGAACGCGCTCAAGGACAAAACAAGCGGCGTGTGCGCAGTCTTTACCCCTTCTGCCTGTAAAGCAGAAGTTTCCGGCGCCGCAAACGATGCCATAGGAACATACAGATTTGTGATAGGCTCGCAGAGCGAGAGCTTGCTCGCGGAGGCCGCCGCCGCGCTGCGCGCACAATGCTCCGCGTCCTGCGGCGGCCGCGGCAACCTTATACAAGGCTCGGTTGCCGCCCCAAAAGAAGCGATCGCGGAAGCGCTTTCACGTTTTACAGGGGAAGTCATTCCACAGTCAGTGTGAACTGCTCCGCAGGATATGCTTTGTAAGCGCCGTCTGTCTTCTCGGCGTATTCCGGTATATTTGTCGCATTTTCATCGTATGTGCTGTATACGCACACGGAATCCGAACATTTTGTTATCTTATCTGCCAAAGAGCTGTAATTCTTGTATCCGTAGCGCACCGACACGGGATCTTCGACCTTATCGCATGTGAGCGTCACTTCGTCTTCGGATACAAGAGCGGGAGTGGCGTCATAATATTTTCCGTCCGCGCCCGCCATTTCAAAGCCGGCAAGTCCGTCGAGCACAAGTCCAGCGCCCGTATTCTCAAATGTGATCTTTACAGCAGTGCCCGCCTCTGACGCCTCTCCGTCCGCCGGAGCTTTTTCCGCCCTGACGGCATATGGCGCAGTCCAGAGACCCTCCGCATCGGTAAACTCCGCTATCACCGCATCAGCAAGGCGCGTGCCCACGGGCTGTTTTTCATACGGATGTATCCCGTCGTCATTAAGCGTATCGCCCTCTGCCTTGAATTCGGGATAAAGCCCCGTATCCACCGTCACGCAGTATGTATAATCCTCCGTAAGGAGCTTCGTTTTCTTAACCTCTTCCCTGCACTGATAATACGAATCCTCATTTACGTATCTGGGAAGCTGCACGGCCGCCCACAGGAGCCCAGGATTGTCAAATTCTCTCCTCCACTCGGCGATGAGCGCGGCGAGCCTGTCGGAATATTTTACATAGTCTCCCTCGCCCTGATACCATACCACTCCCCTTACGGTCATTTTCTTTATGGGATTCACCTGTCCGTTGTACCACGAGCCGCCCACTACCCATTCCGATATGGGCGTGCCTCCCATGCATGCCGCCACGAGGCCCACGGGCACATCATTTCCCGTTATATTTTTCAGAACGCTGCGCATCCTTCTTCCGAAGAAATAGCCCACGGCGCTCATTTCTTTTATGCTCTGACGGCTTATCTCTCTCCACTGCCTGCACGAATCGAGCCATTCAACGGGTGTTTTTGAACTCACGGGCCACACGAGCATTTCACGGAGCTTATCGTCATAGCACGTATCCATTATGTCCTCATACAGCATTTTGTCGGTGCTGCCGTCGTAGCACTGCCCCATCGCCCAGCCCATGTTCGACTGCCCGCCGAGAACGAATACTTCTCCGAAGAGCACGTTCGTGAGTGTGTATGTATATCCCTTTTCGTTTATGAATTCCACTGTGAAAGGCCCTCCGGGGTCCGGCCCCTCTATGAACAGCTCGAATTCACCGTTTTCTGTTTTACCGTAAAATGTTCGCGAGTATCCTCCTCCGTCTTCCGTGACCCGCACGGCTATCTCTCCGTCCGCGGCAGCCCTGCCCCAAAGCCTTACTGCCATGTCCGCCTGCAGCACGCAGCCGTCCGAAAAGAATACCGGCAGCTGAAATTCATCTTTTTTCTCTTCTGTTCTGTCCGGCAGTGAAAATCCTTCCGTTACCACTTCATCCATATGTACATTATTTTCACGCATTATACTACCCCTCTCCGAGCCGGCACCCGTTCCGGCGTTTGCGCCCGCGTTTTCGCCTGTGCCTGAATTCTGCTGCCCCGCGCCGCCTTTGCCGCATCCCGCGAGTAAGATTCCCGCCGCCGCTGTCAGTGCGGCGATCGCGATGATAATTTTCTTCATGATATCACCCTTCTGTTTTATGCATGCGCATAAATGCTTATGCTTACGCAAGCTGCTTTACCTTGGCCTCTATCTCTTTCAGTTCTTCGGGAGACAAAGCATGGACATATTTAGCTATCTTTTCTGTAGGAATGCCGTCTTTCAGCATTTCTTCTGCCGTCTGACGGGCGTTTTTCTTTTCGCCTCTCTTTTCTCCTCTTTTTTCTCCTCTCTTTTCGCCTCTTTTTTCGCCTACCTTTTCGCCTTCCTGCCTTGCTTCGCGCTTTTCGCTTATTATGTGCGTGGCAAGTATTTCTTCATAGCTGTATGATCCCATCATGATCTCCGATACCTCCGTTTCCTGCGCTCCCTGTCAAATATCTGTGCAAACAGTATATACTGATTTATTATATCCTCCGTGCCCCGTTCATATATCACCTTCGCCCGTACCTCGAATCCTATGTCATTCCCGTCAAAGAATTCCCGAGACAAAGACAATACATCCTGCTTGCTGCCCTTGTCGCCCGTATATATCACATACAGCTCGGGCCTCGGTATAGATACCTTCTTCGTGCTGAAAAGACTCTGCCTTGTATTGTGTATATATTCGCGGTAGCTCTGCGCAAGATACAGAAAAGCGCGTATCAGTATGTTCACACTGAAGCTGCTCTGGCATTCCGCCATTATCATGAGCCTGTCGTCAACCGTGAATCCGAGGTCGTTGAAGATATTATTTACCAGCACATTGTCAAGTGTTATATTGGTAAGAGATGCCTCCGTCGCCTCTTTGTCCTCGGGGTGGAGTGTCTGATAGAGCTGAAGCAGGTATTTTTTGTCGTGAAACAGATTCGAAAATACGCTGTCCTTTACTGTGCGCTTTGCCGTTATCTCGCTCACAGTCCTCATTTCATCCGCATATTCGGATGCCCTATTATCATTCATTCTGTCACCTCGATTCCGTAAGTTCTTATTTTCATTATACACGAAAACACAATGGCTTACAAATTGTTTTCGCTGCATGCTCACAGACGGCACTTCATAGCAAAGACCCGTTCCGCTTCCGCTCCGCTTTGTATCATTGTCCGGATCTTAGCCTGTAGCGCCTGTTTTTATTGGCTCCCTCTGAAATAACAACGCCCGATCTGACAAGCTCGGACATATAATCGCGCGTACGCGATCTCTTCAGATCTACAAAAGCGGCAATCTCCGATGTTTTGGCATAAGCACGGCACGACAAAAAATCGATTATCATTTCACGTTTATGTGCGCCCGTATCAGGCGCCCCGGCCGGTTTTATAAGAGCGCCGTCCGCATTTTCACGCATTTTTTTAACTGAAAATGCGAATGTAACGCGAAGCGGCCCAAAGCTCTCTGTTATGACAGGCTCTTCAAGGCCGTACATTTTGCAGGTCCTCACAATTTCGGGTATGCCGCCGCCCGACTGTTTTACGGCGTTTATTACATTGAACATTTTCATTATGAGCGCGTTTCTCGGGTCGGACACGCCTCCGCCGGCGGCGTCGCCCGGCATTATCCTGAATGCCCCGGGATTTGTAAACGTAAAATGTCCGCGTTTGTTTTCTATATTTATGCCGCCCGGCAGATTGTAATCCGCATTCACTATGCAGTTTGCCAAAGCCTCTCGGAGCGCGCTCCGCAGGCGGGCATTCCCGGTCAGCAAGCCACATGTGCGCACGTAAAAATCATACAGATTCTCGCACACTTCCCGGGAGTCCCTGCAGAGCGAAAAATATGCATATTGCTCCTTAATATGCGTCCACTTGCCGAACATGAGCAGCCCGGCGGCGGTCGGATATATTTTACCGTCATTGCCTCTGCCCGACGCGCCGAGCCTGAACAGGAAATCACCGTCCGAAAGCTCGTGCCATGCGTGCGCCGGACGGCACTCCCTCATGCGCGCCCTGTACCTTTGCACGCACTCACCGTCAAGCACGGACATGTCGGTTCCGTCAAGCACCGCCGTATCCTGCGTTTGCGCCGCGGCGTCCCTGAGCATAGCTTCCACATCGCAAGCTGTGCACAGGCGATCTTCGTCTGCGCTTCTGTAATACGTGCCCGTGTAGGGGTCCTTTCCCACATACACGGGCCTGTCTTTCCGCGCTGCGCGCGGCACGGTCACCGAGGCGCAGCTCTTGCCGCCTGCATCCGTGCCGCACACGGGACTGTCTGACAAAACCGGCAGAATATTTACGCTCACTGCCGATCCGTCGGAAGCAGCGCTCCTGACTCTGTCAATAAAGACCTGCATGCCCTCATGCGCGCCTGTCTTATTGCCTTCCGGATCTGCCGGCAGCAACACGCCGCCGTTCGTATTGGCAAAAGCAGAATACGTTTTCCATATGCTGTCAGGCAGCCCCTCGTGCGCAGACGCAGCCTCTTCCGCGTCGTTCATCATATAATACGTGTCAAACGCGCAAGACAACTGTGATTGGAGCAGGCGTTCAGCACCACGGCGTTATCCACCTCAGACTGAGACATTGACTGCATAAAAGGCTTATGCCAATCCTTCATTTTTGTTTCTTCCGATTTCTTATCCATTGAACTTACCTCCGTAGATTTCGAGAGTCTTAATGAGACTCATAAACATTTCCTTGTTGATCGCATATCTGGAGCCCTGCTCCTTAAGTATGAGCTTCTGTGCGGCAAACTTTTTGATGAGCCTGTACACGGTCGTTTTACTCAGTTTCAGAGTTTCCGTTATCTCATCCACCGTACATGGACGTTCACGCAGAACATTCAGAACATCCAGGGCTTCCGAGTATGCAAAATACTTAAACTTATCCCCAATTCTGTTCACATCGGAGCTGTCTTCAAAAAGGTCCCTATAGCCGTATCCTATACATATGACAAAATTATTGTATTTGCCGTAGTACTCGGCATGTCCGGAACAAAAAGCAAGCGGTTCGATCGACACGGTCTGTCGGCCCGCGCCGCCTGTAGCTATTCTTCTGAAAACATAATTATCTGTGATGCCATCCAGCTTATGTCTGCTCTTGATCTCGGATATCATGCTATTCCGTTCTTTTTCAAAGTAAGGCCGCATGGACTCAAACTGCCCTTTGTATACTTCAAAATACGACGTGAGAAATTTCACAAGTTCCTTCTTAAGAGTAGATTTCTTCGGGTCGGCTATCTGATATGTTTCATACATATTTATTATATCCTTCCTCATCGAATCTGAATATTCCGCTCCGTTCATAAAGTAGTAAAATTTCCCCATATCCGAGCAAACATATTCTGCCACATTGTGCGTCACAAGTGAATTAATGCTCGCGCATGAAACGATATGTGCGAAAATATCGCGGTCCGTAAGTGTATTGATCCTGTCAAAAACATCATGCTCCGTGATATTCTGCGCCGCTATGACGTCATACAGAATACACGATGTAAGAGCATGCGATTCCGTCACTTTTGTGAAAAGAAGTCTGAGCACACCCCAGCTGCTGTAAACATAATCCCTCAACCTGCAGGATGCCTTCTCCAGAGCAACCTCAAGTTCTGTGCTACACTTGCGCAGGAAGCCCGTTGTTTTTAAATCCGCCAAAAGGTTCAGAAACAGCAGTGCATCCCTCACTTCCGGCACGCATTTCTTCACATAGAGCTCGTATGTGTGTTCGCCTATACTGCCGGTGTACACATAATCACCGGCCGGCTCGCCATCCGCTGCGGCGTCATTTACCCCGGGAGTGCCGATATTCTCCTCATTCTCAATATCAGCAGCAATCGGCACAAACAAATCGTCCGAATCCAATCCATTTACAACCGAATTCAAACTGCTTTTGTGAAACGCCACGCCGTCATCTACATAACCAATGTTCTTATCTTTTGTAAACTTCAGAATGTCCATAATTGACATTGCCTCCCTTTCCGTAAAATCATTCCGGTGAAATCTCCGATATCCCACCCTGCCGTCAGTTAATATCCCTCCTGACATATGTCCACAAAGCTCGAGCAGCCCGCGGCGGTTATTATGTCCTCAAGCTCGTCCCTGCCGATGTGCTCTATTTCCGGCTTCTTCCATTTCTTCATGCTCATATCCTCCCTTCATATATATTTATATATATCAAAAAGGCGCGGAGGCCCCTCCGTTCAGCTCCTTCTGAATTTTGTACAGCCCGTCCGCGCATATCACCGTCTCATCCTCGCTATACACCCTATTATGTGTAAAGCATACCATTTCCGGCACATATATGTACTTTCTTCGCATATCTCCGAGCTCCGCCCTTGTATATTCGAAAATAAAAGGCAGCTCCTCACACGATCTGAGATGATCTCTCAGTATCCTGTAATAATAAATGTAAGCCTCGCCGTGCAAATCGTACAAAGCCGAAACGGCGTCATATATTCTGGTAAAATATTTCACGAGCATGTCTCTGAACATGTCAAAATCAGTGAACATGAACGAAAGACCGAATTTTGCATCGGGAGAGATATCCATAGAATTAAGATATTTCACGGGATCCAGCGCTGTCTCAAATATAAAGCTGTCTATGTCGGCGGCGTGCTCCGGAATATACGGCCTTATGAAATACATGAGTATCTCCGTTCTTATGCCGTCCATGTCTCCCGACTGTATGTAGCTTCTGAATTCGTCAAATGAATGAAGGCGGAATGCTCTGCTCCTGAAAACGAGCATCATGACTGTATAATTATAAATATTGTCAACGATATCCGGTATGTGGAAGAGAGGTGAAAGGGCATTGTCATATATGAGTGCGTTCTTGTATATAGATCTTATATCACTGCGTGACCCGGGCTTAAGCAGGCTAAGTTCTTCGTCCAGCATACTGTCTGCGTAAGGCTTGTGCGCCCTGTCCGTCACATTGAGCACGTCGAACAGTATGCTTCTTCGAATACTTGCAATAGCCCATGAAACCATATGAAATTCACGCCTCCCTCACAGTTATTTTATGACATGCGCTAATATTATCACAACAAAACGCACGAATCAATATATTTTATATTTCATTTATACATAATGTTTTTATTTATTTGGTATTTAACCGTTAATCAGCCCTTTTATAGACTCATTTTGTTCGATATATCTCGCATATGATTTCTAAGAATTTATCTGATATGCCCGTATGATCCGGGTACGATTTTCGCATTATAAATTATGCAACGTATGTCATGCTAAACAATTCCGCTTTTCGGTTACATCGGAATAACACACGGCACCGATCGGCCCGGCAATGCGCAGGGCTCACCATATATATTGCACCTTTATGCGTTCCGGCAACGACCATATATCCCGCAAAAGCGGATTTTCACACAAAATAATAGTGCAAAAATCTAAATTGTAAACATATAGTAAATAAAAAGAATGCTAATTTTGACATAACTTGCATTCGTTTTTTATAAGCCTCATCGTACTCTGCCTCCTGAATTCGCATTCCCCGTCGCTTCCCGGCATATCGGAGCATACAACATCAGCAATCGCGGGGCACCCGCGCCCGCACTTGTTGTGGAGCATACATTTTCCGCACCCGTATATGCCGCCGGCACTTTCCGAAAGGCGCCTCTCAAGGCGGGCGGAAAGCGCCGATATTTTACGTTCAATATCCTGCCAGTCGATATCGTGTATATTGCCCACGCTGTATCTGTCGTCGTAAAAGTTCTGACACGGCTGAAAAGACCCGCCGGACTTTATGCACGGCGTATAAACGGGCTCCGGCGGCATGAGGCCGCATATAGACGTGGGGAGCGGTATCGTAAGACCTTTTATTCCGTACTCGCGGTACATGTCGCGCACCTTAACAACGATCTTAGCCCTGTCAGCGACAGGCAGCTCCATTTCACCCCAGTTGGCGGCGGCATTCCCGTAGGGCACCGCGAAAGCGAACGCGGGACGGCCTCCCAACACGTCGTGCACAAAGCGGCCGTATTCTGAAACGTATTCCGCATTTTTTCTGTTTATGACCATTTTGTACACAGGCTTGTTATAAAAGCGCCTCCCGCGCATATTGCTCATGACGCGTTCAAAATTGCCTTCGCCGCGCATGCTCGAATTCGCCGTCTCATTGGGCCCGTCCAGGCTCACCTGTACAAAGAAATGAGGATCGCGCTCCGCGAGCTCATAGAAAAGGGCGTTGTCCACAGTGCCGTTCGTAATAAAATTCACGGTCATATCCTTTTCCGAGCACAGGCGGGACAGGGCCCTCAATATATCATTTATCTCAGTGTGCAGGAGCGGCTCCCCGCCCGAAATGCTCACCGAATTTACGTTGTACCTTTCTTCCGTATCGCGAATGAAACCCATCAGTACGTCTGCCTCAAGCTCTGTGCGGTGAGTGTTCAGACCCGATGAATTATAGCAGTCACGGCAGTTCAGATTGCACTTATTTGTTATCTCGATGTACGCACTCTTAAGCTTCATCGTCCTCTACAAATCTGCGCAGCATGTTCGACGCATATATAAACTGCTTTTTATTTATTCTGTAATACGTTCTCTTGCCTTCTATCCTCTTCAGAACGAATCCCGAATTGCCGAGTATCTCCATATGGTGAGTGAGGGACGACATGGGAACGCCCAATATCTTACTGAGCTCGCCGTTATAGCATTCCTTATCGTGAAGCACTTCTATTATCTGAGCGCGCGTGCTGTCCGTGAAGGCCTTGAATATATCCCTTATCTTTTCTGTCCCGTCTGTCGCAGAATTTTCCTCGAACGCGGGCATATATCCCACGCCGAAGGTGTAATACGTGCTCCTCATCGTGTCTATGCGCAGGATGCGGCACGGCGTGAACATGAGTACGGCCACTCTCGCCTCGCTCGTGGGAGGCGCGGACTGCTGCACTGATATCTGTGTGATGGCATTATTCCTCTTGCGCTCCGTCTCGTAGGCTTCCGCCGCGCTGTCCACCGTACCGTCAACTATATAATTCTCAAATTCCTCCTTAAGTGCGTCGTATTCCTCCTTAAGGAGCCCGTATTCGTGTGAAAATTCCCTGTACATGTTCACGATATACGTCTTAAGGTCCGATATCACATCGTCCGGGTTCTGCACAAATGACATTATCTCCCAGCGCGCGTCAGTGGTCGCGTTAAGGCCGTTCATGTAGCTCATGAACACGCTCCTGTTTTCTATTATATCCTCGTAAAATTTATCGTTGAAATTATTGTAAAGGTCGTTGAAACGCAGTGCGCCGTACATGAGCTTGCGCGCAGGCATATTCTCTATCGCCTTTACTATGTCTTCTCCCGAAGCGTACGTCTCGAGATCCGGCCTGAAAAGCCAGTCGAAAAGGTTCATGTTCCTTTCCGGCTTTTTGACAAAGAACATACCGAGTCCCGAATTCCACCTCTTGTTTGCCAGCGACAGCCTGTAATATGCATCCGATATCTTCTCGTCCGGCGTGAAACCCTCGTTCGGGCATATGTCCTTGTACTTATCGGCCTCCTGCAGCGTACTCAGCAATGAGAAAAATTCGATCATCATATCGTTACGTTCTTCTAAAACATATACACACTTTGACATACCGACAACTCCTTTATACATATTTTTTAGTACTCTATACATAGCTCTGTACCGTCATTCTAATATGTTTTCGAATTCAAGTCAAATACTATTTTCAAATTTTCGTCCTCATCATACGTGATTCTGTATACAGTTGACATTTCGCCGTTTTGAATGGCGAACAGTCTCCCCGAGATATACATATATTCATATTTTTTTATATGATCTTTTTCGGCAGTTTTGAACGATACCTTATATTCCGCTCCGCCGTTTTGCCCAAGCCGTATATTGTCCGTCTTTTCATGCATTTCGAGCCTGAGCCCCGTTTTATTTTCGCCCGAGCGTATTATGCCGCATATCATCCTTATGCGCTTCTCCCACGGAAGCTCGTCGTCTATATAAAGCGTTCCGGCGCGCACCGTGTTGTCATACGGCCTGCAATAAATGAGCAGGACCTCCGTGCACCAGTCGCCGCGGCACCTGTACTTACGCCCGTTCATTCTGCGCAGGGTTATCATGAATTCATTCGATCCCGGCACGCTCACGCGCCCCGAAACCTCAACCTCCGTGCCCGTAAATCTCATTTCGGTGCTGCCGCATCCGCATTTGCATGCGAGCGTTTCCCCGCGCCTCAGTTCCTTATATTTCCCCGCTTGAAATTCCGCCTGTTTTACGCGCCACCTTCGCGACATATAATATGCGTCTCTCAGCTTTATGAGCGCGGCTCCGTTCATTTTCATTTTAAAAGGGCTCATAAGGCACGACCTTACGTCTATGGGAAGCTCATACATCTTTTCGCATATGTCCTCTCTTTTCTTTATCATGTCGCGGAGATCCTCTATGCCTCCGAGAAAAGGGGCGGGAGCGAATATTTTACACGTGTAGTCGAGCGCGAGATACAGATAGAAGCTTATGTCGTACCGGTACGCCAGCTCTGAAATGTATTCTTTTGAAATTCCCGAAAGCTCCCGCGAGAGCAGCGCTATGTCGAGGTAATTCCTGAATTTGAGCTGCAAAAATATATTCGGATCTTCTTCATATGTCATATTCGCGCACCCGAAGTCATCCGCGGCCGTCGTATACAGCTGGCACACGTATATATCGGCATCCGACATGGCGTAGAATTCATAGCCGTCCGCGTTCATCATGCGTCTTCTCGAAAGTATCTCGTCCGTGTGATCTTCCGTTATGTAGAGTGCGGTGTGAAGCTCGCACGTGACGCTCGGGGCGCTCAGTGCCGTATACGGAGTAAGGTGCGTGGGATATTCTGTGAGCGGTATTTCTTCCGTGTGGAGTCCCTGCGCGTCCTTCTGTGCAAATCCCAGCTCCAGCATTATACTGTGCGCCCTTTGTATGCTGCCGGGATGTACGAGTATATCTATGTCGTCGCACTCTCTTAAAATATCGTTCTTATATGCTATGTGCGATATCGTGATCCCCTTGTATACGGCATATATTATGTTTTCCTTTTCAAAGGCGGCCGTTATCCTGCGGCTCCATTCCAGGCGCTGCCTTGCCGCCGCCAGATTGCGCGCCTTTGCGAGCTTGAACATTTTGTTGAATCTTCCGCACGCCTCCGAAAACATAGGCGATATGACATTCACCACTCTGTGATTTACGAGCATAGAGTAGAAGTCCCTCGTATACACAAAGCTCTCGTCGGGCGGCTGTATATCGCCCGTCACGTACTCCTTCGCCTTCTGCACCATATAATCCTGTGCTTTATAAACATATTCTTTGATGTCGTCGGGAGCCATGTCATATATCTGTACATTACAGCTGCTGCTGTAGGCCGCATTCGGGTCCTGCGTGTCTGTGTAGATCTTGTTCACTTTTCGTGAATACTCCACTATTTTCATGTCGTGCTCCGAGGGCTCCCCGAATTTAAGCTGCTTTCCCCATTTGTTGAAAGCCTCCGTGACCTTCCCTATGCAGAATGCCTTTTCTATCAGCTCCGAAGCTACCGCATTATCGCCCTTTGTAACGTACACGGTCTCACCGTTTTCATCCTTCTCGGTGTCTATTATGCGGTGCACCAGCAGTCTCGCTTTACTGTCTATGCATATGACTATGTCCCCTATGCTGTAGCCGTCTCTTATATCGAGGCGCACATTGTCGCCCGCCACAAGAAGAGGTATCATGCTGTAGCCTCCCACGGGCAGTATGCCGCCCGAGCGTTTCAGCTTCATGAGAGTAAGTGTCTTAAGTAAGCTTCTGCTGTCCATAGATCCGAATACTCCGTTTCATAAGTTTTCTCCGCTATATGTGAAATGACCCTATAATATTCCATTATGCTCTCCGTTTCCCCGCATGCGTTTGCATCTGCTCCTCGCGCGGGAGTGAGCCTGCTCTTTATGAGCCGCGTGAAAGCGTCTCTTGTGCCGAGTCTGCGCAGATAGGGATCGTCGCTTCCGTATCCGTTTATAAAAACGGCGGCCGCCGTTTCGTACGTGCAGTCGTCCGTACCCGTGACCTGATCCGCTTTTTCTTTTATGAGATACCTTTCGCATGCGCCGGAAAGCACACGCTCGGAACCGTTCAGGGCATTTTCCCCAAGCGTATCACGGAGCACACGGGCGCCTCCCTCCCTCAGTAAAATGTCCTTATCTGCCGTCAATACACGCATATCCCGGCTTGAAATGTATATTTCATCGTCGGTGATCAGGTCGTACCCGCGCATATACATGAATGCGGCAAGCGTAGATTTGCCCGAATGCGTGGGCGCGAGCATGAGCACGGCTCTTCCGTTTTTCGCGACCGCCGCTCCGTGAAGCGATATAAGCCCTTCCTTAGGCTCGGCGGTAAGATACATGTGATTCTCCGTTATCTGTAAAATCTCCGCTGCGCTTCCTTCTTTAAGCTCGCAGCTCCGCACTGTCTTTTTCCGCGTATTTTCTTCTGCGGCGAAGCAGCACTGCACCGTGCCTGTCCCTTTAATGTAACGCACATACGGTATGCTTCCGGATCCCGGTACCGATCCCGGTTCCGATTCCGGCTCCGACTCTGTCTGCTCGCACTTGTATACCGCGCCGTATGCCTCCAGCAGCGCGGCATCGTCCGATATGAGTGCGAAGTCATATTTCTGTCTTATGCGCCTATACAGCAGTGCTTTCATTTTTTAAGAGTATATTGTTTGCCTCGGCTTCTCTGACAAAAGCAGCTACGTCCTTCTCGACCGTTTCTCTTTCCGCATCATACACTTCAAGAAGCCTGTTTATAACATCCTCAACTGTCATAGGTGTCCTGAACAGATTTATTATGTCAAGCGATATATCATCAAGTATATGAGTGTTTTCCGTTTCGGGATCATAGAGTACCGTGCCTTCGCCTTCTCCCAGAGGCATTTCCTGCATTTTTGTGTTAAATATGTATTTATCCATTATACAACTTCTCTCTTTCCTTTAGCCCTCGCCTTATATAAAAAGCAGCCCCGGGAAGTTGCTTCCGAAGGGCTGCTCTTGTCATGCTCTGATCATGAATCGTTGATCACGTGTCGTTAATAACGATTGTTACAAACGATCGTTATCACGATTCTGTTCTTTTTTTGTAGTATACAGCTACTACAGCTACAGCTGCTGCAAGAAGAACTGCAGCTGCTATCCACATTCCTACGTCACCTGTGGACGGATTACCCGGATTGCTCGGATTATCAGGATTGCTCGGATTATCCGGTTTGTTCGGATCATCAGGCTGAGTAGGCTCACCCTCTGAAGGAAGCTTTGTGCCGGCCTTTGTCCTTGTATCCGTTGTTCCGCAGTTATGGTCGCATACGGCAGTCTCTGTTCCGTCGTTTTCTGTCGTTGCGTCATTGTTGTACACGTAGTTCGTGAATGAATGTCCGAGTGCAGGTATCTCTTCGGTATACGTCTCATTGCATCTTGTGCACTTGAATGTCTTTGTTCCTGCTTCCGTACATGTTGCATCCTTTGTTACAGTGCCGTTGTCCCAGCTGTGTCCGAGTGCGTCAACGCTCTTTGTCTGCTTATGATCAGCATCATTGCCGCATACTCTCTCATCTGTTCCCGCTTCTGTACATGTAGGATCCTTTATGCGTTTCCACTCGCCCCATGCATGGTCCTTTGCGGGTATCGACTCTTTCTTTGTAGCTTTACATATGTCGCATGTGTATGTTATCTCGCCTGCTTCCTCACATGTAGCTGCCTTTGTCTCTACTCCGCCGTTCCACTCGTGAGCTCCGTAATAGGTTCTTCCGCAAACAGAGCATGTATGCTTATGCTCGTTATCGTCAGAATTCTCCCAAGGTCCGAAGTTGTGGTCGCACTCAATGTCTTTAATTCTCACATAGCCGTTATTTGCAGCTATATCATCTGTTATAACAGTGAATGCTCCGGTTTCGTTGTTGTAACTCTGTACCTCTTTGATTGTTATGGTTATATCCGTATCGCCTATGGCTCTCGTATCATCAACGATCTTGAATGTAAGCTTCGTGAGAACGCCGCTCTCAGTACGGTTCTGTATAGCTGCCCATGTGTGCGGGTACGGATACTGCTTGATCGTCTGTCCGAGTGTCAGTGCTCCGAGGAGTCCCATATCTTCACATTTAACAAGCTCGAGCTTGCTCTGATCCCAGTTGATTCTGAGGTTGAAGCCGCTCATTCCGGGGTTATTGAGAAGTGATATCTCTACTACCACTTCGGAACCGATCGTGCCCTCTGTCGAGCTCACTTTAAACTGAGGCTCTTCGGGTCCCACCAGCTTCTTTATTTCAAATGGTACTTTCTCAGCGCCTGCAACAGGAGTATATCCGTCGTTTGCAAGTATTATCGCATAGTACTTTCCGGGCTTGAGAGCTCCGTTTGCGTCGATCTCTCCGCTTCTTTCGGGATTGGTCTTTATGTTATCCTTGTCTGCGGGGATAGTTACGCTCGTATGATCCTTGAGATACCACCAATAGATGGACTTAGCTCTGCCGTTGTTCGGATCGGTCTCTTCGCCTTCTTTATAGATTCCTACCCAGTCGGCGTCACCGAACTTACCTGTAGCTGTAACAGTTACGTTATTTTCTCTGTCAACAGTTACGTTTAATTCAGGCTTTGCCGGCTCCTCGGGCTCCTCGGAAGCGTTATCATATGTGTCGCCCGCATCTTCGTATGTGGATGCCGTGCCTACTGTGAGCTTGGCAACCCAGAACAGCTCGTGCGTGCCGTCTTCGAATTCCGCATAAAGTCTCACTATCTGTGTTCCGTCGGTAACCGGTACGGGGATATCAAATCTCTGTCCGTATTCAGCGTTAAAGGTCTTTGCAGCAGCAACAACTCTGTCTTCGGTAGCTGTCATCCAAGCATCGGATGTGACCACCTTTCCTCCGCCTACGGAGTACGAGAACTTAACTACCTTAAGATCGGTCGCTACCCAGCCGCGGAATGTAACACTCTGATATCCTGCCGCAACTGTAGGAGTTTCTTGATTTTCCTTCTTCCCGCCTACGAGAATACCGCTTTCGTTATTGGGTCTTACTTCATCATAGCTTGTGTGGATCACATATTCTTCAGGCAGTGTGAAATCTACCTCAGGTCCCATCTGAGGTTCGGGAAGCTTTGTGAATTTAATATTGTCGATAGCCATAGATTCAGCACGAGCACCAAATGCAAAAGATGACTGCGTGGAGATGAGAGCGTTCTGAACAGTCTCGAGAACTTCTCCGTTGGCGTCAGTTATCTTGGCATCAAGATAATATCTTTCATTGAACTTTAAACTCGGCGACATACCGGGATTGCTGTAAAGAACCTTCGCAAATGCAACGCCGTCACAGTAGAATGTAATCGTTCCATTATTGTCGTCGGTAAGTCTCCAAGTGTGAGTTACACCCGACACATAAAGTCCCGAGAACTCGTGGCCGATAGCCTGGAGCTGGCCGTCTGCGCCTACTGCCTTAACAAATATTTCTATCCTGTCCCCCGGTCTGAAAGAGAAGCCCACGCCGCTTTCTCCGGTCGTACTGTTCTGACTGTCAGGACGTACTGTATCATTTTCGTAATACGGATTTCTGTACTCTCCGCCAAATCTGTAACCGAAACCGAGGAAATTTGCACCGCTGCTTCCGTTTGTAAGATCAACAGAAATATCACTCGTGCCCTTCCATCTGTTATCATATTTAAGTTCAAGAAAAGCACCGGTCGCATATGCGTACTTATTGCCCGCCGCTGCATTTACTTCAAACGTTCCACCCGCTAACAGAGGAGTCCATTTCTGTCTGAACGGATTCGTTACCTGGCCGTCCGTCTTATACGGAGTGTTCAGGTTAAAACCTTCTTCTTCATTACTGAAATCATATGAATATTCGTCAATGGAATCCTTAGCGTTCGGAACCTTTTCTTCTCTTTCCGGAAGCGGAATTGATTCGAGTGTATACTCCTTTACATATTCCGCATCGTATTCGTTAACGTCGGCTGCCGACTTAAAGAATCCGATATACGCTATGCGGAACTCACCGGCAGGAACAGGAAACCGTATGGACTTTATTGTCTCACTTGCTACCAAAGGAGATTCCGTCGGAATATCATATGTCTCAAGATGCCATTCATTATCATGAACATAATTTGGTTGATCAATATAGCGTCCAGTTGTCGGCACAAAACCCGATACATTGGTACCTATATAAATATGAGCGCCGCCGGCATCTACATTCACTTCAGAACCTGCATATTTGATTGCCAAAGTGCCGTATGTTGTCGGACTGACATCATCAACATCGATACTTATCCATGTATCTCCGCCAGTGGCCGTTATGACTGCGTACGAGCCGTCTTCGGCATAATCTGCTGTCGAATCATTGCAATGAATGTCAGCTTCGCCCATTTTATACACGTGAGTGTCGTCAACTGCGGCGAATGCGGCAAATCCGGCAAAGCTCGTTACGATCATAGCAAAGACAACTAACAATGAAACGTACCTTTTCATAAAATTACCTCCATCAAATATTTATCATAATTTAATAATTTATGATATTTAGTGAAAGCAATTATATCAACAAATCATTTGTGAGTCAACACCAAAACACAATATTAATATGTAAAATGTTGCCGTTTTTTTATATTCGTTAACGGTCGAAAATATATTTACCTTTCCCGCTTCCTCCTACCGCCCGTATGATATGCAATTCGTTGTACATTCTTTTAATGTACGATGTTGCGGTCGGTTCGGAACACCCCAGCACTTCCGCTATGCGGGAATTACCGAATACTCCGGAACCTATCTTCTCATATATCCGGATCAATCTGCGTTTTGTTCCGGAAGAATAGTGAGAATCCCTGATTATCTGCCTGATATTACTGGTTTCACCCTCGATCTGTGCATCATCATTGAATTCCGTATGATTCTTTATGGCAAAATACTCCTCATTCACCGGGATCACAACGGAAGTAACATTATCCGTATTGTCAAAGATCTTATAGTACAAGGTCGGAGAACCGTTCTGTTCCAACGCCCGTTTTGCTTCCCCGATACCTGTTCCGAATGATTCAATGATGCCAAGAGCTTTAAACATATCCCTTATCTCAGGATTTTCAGTATCTCTTTCATTAAAAAAAGTCCTCTCATTCAGATCCTGAATCTTTAACGGCGGCAACGGCTTATTATAATTGACTATATTGATCTGTCTGTCAGATATATATATCTGGATAGCTTTCCCGTTTTCATAGTTATTATGAACGATCGCGTTTGCAACCAACTCCTCAACTGCGACATAAGGAAAATTATCGATCTTTCGGTTGCCCGCTTCTCCTTCTTTTCTTATAACGATCGTATTCAGATAATTGTCATTAATGTAATTCACGATTGCATGATACTGTTTCCATATCGGCCCTTTGAAACATTTAGATTCCATTTTTCTCTTTGTACCGAACATATCTACGATCATTTCAACGTAAGAATATCCGATATATCTGTCCGGCATGTCTCCGAACATCAGAACGGCAAAATTTTTGATCTTTCTCTCGGCAGGATCATTTTTATCCAACAGCCCAAGCGACCGGGCCATCTGCTTTTTATCGAGAGTATCCGTGATCTCCCTGTTACTCGTCCGTGAAAAGTATTCCCTGATATGATCCGCATTCAGGTCGTCGATCACAGCGTTCGCATTTGTCAGCGAGGTAAAGTGGAAATTTGCGAATTTCCGCAACAGATCATATTCTTCGTCTACCCCGGCAAGTCTTGAATCTGATTCTATTCTCACATAACGCCCCGGTTTAAGGTTGATCCGCTTATTTTTTTCGGCCTTTTCGCTGACCATAAACGGTCCTCCGGTCTGGCGCTGTACCACTATCAGCAAATAGTTTCTGTCTTCAAAGCGGTTCATTATTATCTCAAACGCCACATTCGGATACAGATAAGATCTTAATGAATTGATCTCATTCTTACACTTTTCCAGTTTTCCTTCTTCTATACCCAATATCGGCAGCTTTGGTATCGCTTTATTATTTTCATCATTTACTTCATCAACGCCCAGAAAAATATACTGTACATCGTTATCATAGTAGTTATTTCCATACGCGCATATCGTTTTTAATATTTTTGCAAGCTGCGACACAGATGATTTATATTCGATATACGAGCATTCACATGATAAACCCCTCAATATGTCATTGGCGTCCTTTTTTATTTTTTCATAATCCATAGTTTCACCTTCCGAACCCAAGCACATTTTACAGCAAACCAAAGTTTTTTGCAACCAAACCCAAGATTTTTACGTGCAAACCAAAGTTTTTCACATGCCGGCCGGTCACGTGAAATAAAGTACTGTTATTTTGCGGAGCTGTCCTCCGTCCGGCTCAGTAACTTGATATGCTTTTTATAAAAAGCAATCCGATCTTCAAAAAATGTTCTGCGCCTTCCTGTTTCATGGCGGAGACATACTGTTTTTCATCAATCTGATGGCCGGATATCATACCTTCCGTATCCGGATTCGCGATTGGAGTCTACGCGGTATCGGTTATTCATGATGGCGCAGATACCCGGTATCGGCAATGGCCGTGGATGGGGAGATCACGTCAGAAAGAGCGGAAAGGATCTCTTTTTCATATACATAGAAAATTTCTTTGTTCGGAATAGCGATATCGCATATGAAATTGCCGTCATGTCAAGACAGATGTCAAGATACATGTCAGGATACATGTCAAGATACGGAAGGCAAATGTCATTTTAACGGTATTAGGTCCGTCATACCAAAAAGCAGCCCTATGAACTTTCGTCCATAGGGCTGCGATTCGTCGCGCTTCGTAACGGTCCGTTACGGATTTACGCTTCTGTTCTTTTCTTGTAATAAACAACCGCCAATGCCGCAGCTGCCGTGAGAAGTACTATGGCTGCCATCCATATTCCCATATCGCCTGTTGCGGGATTTTCGGGAGTGGTCGGATTATCGGGATTGCTCGGATTGTCGGGGTTGCTCGGCTCATCGGGCTCTGTAGGCTCTCCTTCCGCGGGAAGCTTTGTGCCGGCCTTTGTCCTTGTGTCCGTTGTTCCGCAGTTGTGATCGCACACGGCAGTCTCTGTTCCGTCGTTTTCTGTCGTTGCGTCATTGTTGTATACATAATTCGTGAAGGAATGTCCGAGCGCCGCAACTTCTCTTGTCTCCTTGTGCTCAGGATCATTGCCGCATACTCTTTCATCTGTTCCCGCTTCCGTACATGTAGGATCCTTTGTACGTTCCCATTCGCCCCATGCGTGGTTCTTTGCGGGTATCGTTTCGGTCTTGGTAGCATTACATGTCTCGCATGTGTATGTCTTCTCGCCGGCAGTATCGCATGTAGCTGCCTTTGTCTCTGTGCCGCCGTTCCAATTGTGCGCTTCATAATACGTATTTCCGCATTTAGTGCATGTGTGCTGATGGCGGTTGTCGTCTGTCTTCTCCCAAGGTCCGAAGCTGTGATCGCATTCAACCGGTGCGGATTCTTTTGCTATGAACTTAATGCCTACTATGAGTATCTGCTGTCCGGCAGGATTCAGCGATGACAGCCATACCATGCCCTTATAATCTTTATCCGTAAGGTCTATGGTAGTAGTCCTTTCAACCTTATCCCAGTTTGCTCCGTCCGGATTCGTGATCTCGGCATCAGTGATGTCGCCCTGCGCGATTATGTGCTCTGTGTTTCTGAACGTCTCGTTATATCCTACGTCGAGCGCATCGTCCATAAGTGCAAAAAGCGCTCCGGTGGGCATATCGTTATTCTTAGCTGTGAAGCCTTTATCGGTAGCATATGTTATCTCCGCAGCCTTGAATCCCGACAGGTCGAAAAGTCCCAGCTGAGCAAGGCTGTTGTTTGCGAACATTACCGATACAAGATCGGGATAGCCGTGAGGCGCGTAGCTCTGCGAAGCTCCCGCAATAGACGAAAGATCCACCGTGAAATCTCCGTTTGCTCCGTTCTCATAGTCATATGCGAGCACTTCAAACTTAACGGGCTCGCACTGCGGATCGTAATAGTCGTTACCGCCGAGTATTACCAGGAAGTATTTGCCGGCCTTAAGGGTATCAATGCCCTTGTTATATGTGATACAGCCCATGTCTCCCGGCTTGTCGCCCGTAACGGGGAGTCTCAGATTGTCGGGATCGAGTCCATCGGGATCATTGAACACCACATAGCCGGAGCCGTCTATATACGCATACTGCTCGGAAGGATTATCGGAGCCGTAAACCGGATCTCCGCCGTTATCCTTATATACGGCAAGCCAGTCGTTATTGGATGCCGCGGCATTGTTATATGCGACCTTTATAGCCTCGCCCTCGTAAAATCTGTCCTTGGCGAGCGTTATCTGCTTTGTCACGTCAGATACGAATACCGCAAGGAGCGTCTTGCTGCCGTCGGGCTGCTTTGCGTATATCCTGAGAGTCTGCGAAGCGCCGTTGTAAGAAGCCGCAAATGTCTCCGTGATGAACATAGAGAAGCGCGTGTGATATGTGGCTCCCTTTATCTGACCGTTTATGGCGTCCACCACACCGCTCTCCGCCGGCGTAAGAGTTATATTATTGTCCGGGCCGTCGTCTATGGTAAATACCATAGTGGTTTCCGCTTCAAATATGCCTCCGAACCATCCTCTGAGCTCGATAGGCTGACCCTCATGGTACAGGAAGCTTACCGTCTGCACCTTATTTGCAAGCGCGTTAACCTTGCTTCCCGTCGGCGAATTGTCAAAATTTATTATAAAATCGCCGTTTTCGGCAGATGCCGCAAAGCCTGCAAAAGATGTTATGACCATTGCGAGTACTATGAGCAATGAAACATATCTCTTCATAATGTTACCTCCGTATAAAATTTATGTGTACATTCTATCAGCAACGCACCCGGCAGTCAACACTGTTTTTCACGGATTTTTCCGTTTTTTTTCACGGATCTCTTCCATGAGGGACCTGAATGCCGGCGCCGAATCTCTGATCGTTTTCATGCTAACGCAGTAAGCGAGTCTGAAATATCCGGGATAGCCGAAGCTCGTGCCGCCCACCGCCACGATATTGTGTTCAAGCGCCTTTTTGCAGAACTCAACGTCATCTTCGACAGGCGATCCGGGGAACAGGTAAAATGCTCCTTTCGGCAGCGTGCACTCGTACCCGGCGTCAATGAGTATGCCGTAGAGTGCGTCGCGCCGCGCGCGGTAAGCGTCAAGTCCTGCGGCGTCGTCCATATGCCGCGCGGCTATCTCCTGGAAAATTCCCGGAGCGTTCACGAATCCGAGCGTACGCGCGCAGTATATCATGGCGTCCATTAAAACATCCGCATTTTCTATGCGCGGATTGACTGCGGCGTAACCTATCCTCTCCCCCGGCAGGGCCAGCGACTTGCTGAATGAATTCACTATTATCGAATTTTTGAATATGGCATCGGCGCAGGGCACGCGCACTCCGTCGTAAACTATCTTGGAATAAGGCTCGTCCGATACGACATATACCGTGTTTCCCGTTCTCTTTTCCGCGCTGTCAAGCGCATCCGCGAGCCTTCTCAGTACCTCCTCGGAATAAACGGCTCCGCTCGGGTTGTTGGGCGAGTTTATTATTATGGCCTTGGTCTTCCCGGTCACGGCCCTTTCGATCGCGGGCACATCCGGTTCAAACGTGCCCGCCAGAGCAGGTACGGGAACTATCTTACCGCCGAAATTCGTAACATAAGGTCTGTATTCGCCGAAAAAAGGCGCTATGACTATAACTTCGTCGCCGGGATCGAGGAGCGCTTCCATGACTATGCAGAGTCCGGCGGCGGCTCCGGCCACCATGAGTATGCTGTCCTTGGTATAAGGCACGCCGCTCCCGGCGCAAAGCTGCTCCGCTATGCTGCTCCTGACATTTTCAAAGCCGGCGTTGGGCATGTATTTGTGTATCCCCGGCTTGCCCGCCAGCGCCCTTATGTCATCTATGACCGTTTCGGGCGGCTCCGGGTCGGGATTTCCGAGAGCAAAATCGTATACGTTGTCCTCTCCGTATTTTGCTTTTAAGATATTTCCCTGTTCAAACATGGCGCGTATCGCCGATCCGCCCGCAAGGCTTTTCACTATTCTCTCAGAAAACATTTTACCGCCGCCCCCGATCTGTTCACGATTTCAACGTCTGTATCACCTTTTTGGGGTCGGCCGCTCCGAACACGGCGCTTCCCGCCACGAGCACATTGGCGCCCGCATTTACGACGTCCTTGTATGTCACGGTGTCAACGCCGCCGTCCACTTCTATGTCGAGGCCTTCAAGTCCCATTCCGTCCGCCATTTTACGAAGGTCGGCTATCTTGCGCGTCGTAGTCTTTATGTACGACTGCCCGCCGAAGCCGGGGTTTACCGACATGAGGAGCACCATGTCCGCATCCGGTAAAATGTATTCCAGCGTGTTTACGGGCGTCGCCGGGTTCAATGCGACGGCCGCCTTTATACCTCGTTTTTTTATCATCTGGAGTGTCCTGTGGAGATGAACGCACGCTTCCTGATGCACGGTTATTATGTCCGCTCCCGCGTCCGCGAACGCGTCTATGTACTTGTCCGGATTTTCTATCATGAGATGCACGTCGAACGGCAGCTTTGTGACCTTGCGTATGCATTTCACTACCGGTATGCCGAATGATATGTTGGGCACGAAGTGTCCGTCCATCACATCTATATGCACAAGATCCGCTCCCGCTTCCTCTATCATATGTACGCCCTTGCCGAGCTCCGCAAAATCCGCCGAGAGTATCGACGGCGCTACCTGTATCTTCATAATGTCATTTCCTCCCGTTATCTTATTATCTTATTATCTTATTGTTTCATTATCCTATTATTTTATCGTATCATTTATTCTGTCTGTACCTGTTTTTGTATTCTTCTTCCAGCTCTCTGTATATTTTTATATATCTCTCAAGACGGTCCGGATGCATTTTACCGGAACGGACCAGCTCCTGCGCAAAGCAGCCCGGCTCGCCCGTGTGGCTGCAATCCATGAACCGGCAGGCTTTTTTGTTATTATACATCTCCGGGTAGTAATCCTGCAAGCGTATCGGCTCTATCTCATCGGCGTCCAGCACGCTGAAGCCGGGTGAATCTATTATATATGCGGGGCTTTCGTCGCCGTCGCCGTCTGCGATCGTGAAAAGCTCCGAGTGCCTCGTCGTATGTTTTCCGCGCTTTGTCCTGTCGCTGAGCTCTCCCGTATCCATGAGCGCGCTCCCCGCCACGCTGTTTACGAATGTGGATTTGCCCGCGCCCGACTGTCCGGCCACCACCGTTATGCAGCCGCGTATGCAGTCTGTCACCGGCTTAAAGCTCTCTCTGTCCGCCGCAGACGTCACAAAGCATTTTACGGCGGGCGAATATTCGCTGTAAAGCCGGCGGGCGTTTTCCGGATCCTGATCCGATTTGCTTATCATGAGTATAAATTCAATA
>CANQOI010000028.1 GCA_947625435.1 uncultured Clostridia bacterium
AAAAATTTGACAAAAAATTTCAGGTTCCTCTAGGCCTGAAACGAATTTTTCTCTTATTCAACTGTCAAACGCCCGGGCAGGGGCGCGGCCCTTCGCCGCGCCTGCGGCAAAACCGATTGAAAGGAATGTGAGCATATGCTATAATCAGCACAATCATTGAACACGGGTGATTTCAAGTGGTGATCGTACTTTGAACAGGATCGGCATTTTACTGAGGAAAATAAAATATAGGAGGATGATAAGCCTTGCGGCAGTGACGGCGGCCGCCGTGTGCACGATGCTCTTCGGCGCGGGGAGAGTGGACACGCTGCCGTACGAAAGCGGCGCATACGGATATACACTTAGCGATCACAGGCTCAGCAAGAACGTTTTCCGCGAAAAACTGTCTGCGGGTACGGAGAATATAATAAAACGCGGAAGACAGATGTATGAGATAACATGGGAGGCTCAGGCGGATATAACGGGATATCCCGGCACAGAGGAGGATTTTGTGTTCAGGAAGGGCGCCGTGTACAAAGGAATACCCTACGGCCAGCCCGTACATAAGGGAAAATACGTGGGCTTCGGCGCTTCGCTTGAAGATTTCGCGGAGAATGCGCGGGACGCGTCGAGTCCCATGTACACGGACCGCGGCGAAAATACATGGTATTACACCGAAGGGCTCGGCGATATAAAATACGCGCCTTATTACTCGAGCGACTGCAGCGCCTTCATATCATACGTGTGGGATCTTCCCGGACGTTTTACCACGGCCATGATAGCGGAGGACACGGCAAGACCCGGCGAGAAGGGGTATGGCGATGCGGTATATCAGTATGTGGGGAGCGACGTTTCTGACCTTCGTACGGGCTACGCGCTCAACAAGGGCGGCTCGCACATAATACTCGTATACGACGTGCTCTACGACATGTGGGGAAACACCGTGCAGGTCACGACTCTTGAACAGACGCCGCCCATGATGCGCCTTCGTGTGTGGGGAGAGGGAGGAAACGCGGGAAGTCTCGAGGACCTGCAGCTCAAGATAGATTCGTCTCCTTACGATATAATAAGGTACAGGGACATGGACAGCGTCGGATTTGAGGAATCTCCCGCCGTGACGCTGGAATACGGCGGATATATGAACACTGTGAGCGCTCCCGTATCGGACAGAAAGGCAAGCGGAGCCGTCATTGCGGAAGCGTACACCGGGGGATCGGATTTTACGCTCGAGGGCTGGACTCAGAGCGACACTGATATAACGGGCGTCGAGTACAGTACGGACGGAGAAAACTGGACGGAGGCGGAGGCTGAAGAGCAGGATGATATAACGCGATTCAGAGCGGATGTTCACGAAAATGAAGGCGCCGCCGCCGGATACACGCTCTTCGTAAGGGCCCTCTGCGGCGGCGGCTCATACAGCGTCGCGGAGATAAAGATACACAAAGAAGATAAGGATATGACGTGTCTTACATATTTTGACGCCGTGAACGGACTTCCGTCGGAGGTGCTCAGAAATGAGCCGTACAGAAGCGAGATATCTCTCGACGACAGCAGCGGATATGCCGTGAGCTTTACGGGATGGGCGCTCAGCACCGACGGTATAAAGGGCTTCGAATACAGGATAGACGACGGCATGTGGATACCGGTCGAGGCCGGATTCAGACAGGATGTATACAGACTTTACAAAACATATGACGAAACATGCGATGTGTACAACCGGTTTACGGGGAGCGCGGATCTTACGGCATATGCGCCCGGAAGCGACCACACTCTGTACATACGCGCGGTCACGGACAGCAGCGCATATTTTGAAATGGCCGAAATAAATGTGAGGATCGCTGCGTCTTACACAGCCGTGATCGCGGTATCGGCGGCTTTCGCGATCGTATGTGCGATCATTGTCGCGACCGTCATATCGGTGAAACGTAAAAAAGGAGAGGAAGTACGGGATGAACGCACGGACAACTAAAAGAATGCACAGGATACTGTCGCTCATATTGGCTGCGGTGATGCAGGTGTCTCTGTTTGCAGTCAATGCGGAGGGAAACAGTGATCGCAGAATGAAGGGAAGCGTACCGGATACGGCGGAGCTTTTTTACAGTCCGACCGTGTGCGTGTATGACGGCACGGTATATGCCGCCGAGAACGGAAATTTTACACGTAAGACAGCGGATGACGACGGGAATGTGACTACTGAGATACTCGCGCCGGAAACGGGAGACCTGAGATATATAAATGCTTCGGAGAAGGCTTTCCTGGCGGTGTGCGGCAACAGGATACTGCGCATAGACAGCGAGAGCTATGAGATATCGGAGGCATACGTATCGCAGAGGAGCATAGGACTTTTCATAATGACAGACAGCGGCGATCTTTACACGCTGGAAGACGGAGAGATATACAAAAACGGCGTAAAGGACTTCGGATATGAAGAAAGCATAGATTATTACTGCCCGATAGACGGCGGATACATATTTTCCTGCGGAGAAGTGCTCTCACAGACGGTATATGTGTATAAAAACGGCGCGGTTTCGTACATAAGCGATGCCGAGACGTGGTACACGGAGCTGGATACGCTCGTTATAAACAGGGCGGACGGCGACTACATGACAGAAATCGGGGACATAACATCCGTGGGCTCCGCGGCGCCGCTCTCCGAATTCAACCTTTACGGCGGCGGCAGCATAGACGAGGCGCTTGAAGGCGCAGAGGGAGACGGGAGCGCCGCTCTTGAAACGTTCACCACTCCTCCCGAGGATGACCTTAATACGGACGCCGTTGTGAGAAAGAGCATTTCACAGGGAGTGGAAAATATACGCAGGAGAGCGCGCCAGATGGCGGAGATAAAGTGGACGGCGCTTGGCGATATACCTATGTATCAGCAGTCGAGCGTGGCCGACAAGACATATTTCAGAAAGGGCGTCACATATTACGGTATACCGTACGGGCAGCCCGTAAAGAACAAGAGCAGTCAGACGTTCATAGGGCCTTTCTCCGATAACGGAGAGAATTATACCGTGGATGATTTCGCGCGGGAAGCCGCGGATCCGGACAGCGATCTGTATACAAAAACGGGAACGTACAATAACAGAGTGATGCCCATGTATTCCAACGACTGCAGCTCATTTGTTTCATACGCATGGGGATCGACAAGGCGTTTTACCACAAGCGATTTCAGGACGGTCGCCGATGCGGGCAAAAAGTACGCAAATGTGGGCACGAAGGTGAGTCAGCTCCAGACGGGATTCGCCCTCAATAAAGGCGGCTCTCACATAATTCTCGTATACGATGTGGCTTATGACGCAAATGACGGAACGGTAGCGCATGTCACGACTATGGAGCAGACGCCTCCCATAGTCAGAAAACGCTCGTGGGGCGTGGGCGGCAGCATGGGCTCGATCGCCGATCTGCAGGCCAAGATAAACGGGGGCTACAAAATAATAAAGAATCTGTCGGCGGATTCGGTGGATCTTGTCGAATACGCCTCGGTGCCCGTTGACAGGGAAAGATACATAAACAGGATCACCCTTCCCGTGAGCTCAAGAGTACATGACTCGGCGGCTTCGGGAACCGGTACCGTACTTTCATCGGATAAGACGTTCCCCATAGAGGGCTGGTCATATAACGAAGAGGGCTGCGCTCTGTTTGAGTACAGTATAGACGGAAGCGGCTGGAACGGAATGACGAAATTGAAGAAGGGGAGCCTGTATACATTTTACGCCGACGCACCCGTTCCGTCTCCGGGTACGCATTCGGTAAATGTGAGGTGCCTCACAAAAACGGGCGAGTATTACGATGTGGCGGATATCACGGTGAACGTGCGTGATACAGGGCCGGAGTATCAGGTCAGATTCGACAGCCTCGGAAACGGGTCCGCTTCGGCGTCATCGTCTTGCGTTAAGAGGACGATAACGTATAACAGTGCGTCATCCGCCGTTTTACGCTACAGCGGACATGCGGAGTGCGCGGGCGGCACGGTGCAGTTTGAATATAAAATAGATGACGGAATGTGGCTGAGCGTTGAAACGGATCTCGGGAAGGGCCTTGAGACCGCCTCATTTAACGGCGCCGCGGATCTGGGCTCGTGCAGCGCGGGCACGACGCACACGGTTTATATAAGGGGCGTGACCTCAGATAACGATGTGTACGACATGGCTGAGGTGACGGTCAAGATAAGAGGGACTGCGCCCTCCGTGAGCGGCATATCCGTAAATACTCTCCCGGACAGGGTGAAATATACAACGGATGAAAAGCTCGACACAGACGGGCTCTCGATTCTCGTAAAATATTCAGACAACACCCGGAGGGTGATATACGGAGGATATACGTGCACGTATGACTTTACGGAAGAGGGCGACAGGGTCGTGCATGTCTCATATGAGGGATACAGCACGGATTTCGGCGTGACGGTCACAAAAGCCTTTACGTACGGAGACGTGAACGGCGACGGCGCGGTGAACAGCGGAGACAGCAGTGTGCTCCTTCAGTATCTCGCGGACTGGGAAGTGACGGGCTTCGTGAGTGAAGCTGCCGATGTGGATATAAACGGAAAGATCGATACTGCGGATTCGGTGAGGATATTACAGTATATTGCCGATTGGGACGTAGTATTGGGAAGATAAGGAGGATGGCTTTATAATATGGAGATCGTTAAAAATCTTGCCGTAAGTTCATACAGCTTTGCGGGAGCGGTGAGACGCGGTGAAATGTCATATGAGGACATCATACCGAAGGCGAAGGAAATGGGATTTGCGGGAGTCGAATATGCGGGACTCGAGGTGCCGGCGGGCATGAGCGCCGCGGAGTATGCCGCCGTTTTAAGAGAAAGAGCGAAGGATCACGGAATAGAGCTCACGTGCTACAGCATAGGCGCAAATTTTCTTCAGGCGGATCCTAAGGCCGAGCTTGAGAGAGTTAAGTCGGAGGTGCGCGTGGCGTCTGCTCTCGGAGTGAGATTCATGCGCCACGATGTCTGCTACGGGCCTCTGCCGGGAGGAAGACGCAGCTTCGACGCGTGCCTTCCCATACTCATAGACGCGGTGAGGAACGTAACGGAATATGCGGAGACGTTCGGCATCAAGACAATGACAGAGAATCACGGGTTCTTCTGTCAGGACAGCGAGAGGATGGAAAAGCTCATAGACGGCGTCAATTCACCGAATTACGGCGCGCTCATAGACATAGGTAATTTCCTGTGCGCCGACGAAAAACCCGAGGTCGCCGTAGGCAGACTTAAGAATTACGCATTCTATGTCCACTGCAAGGACTTTTACTACAAAGAGGGCGCGGGGCGCGCGCTGCGGCCCGAAGGGCCGGGCTGGATAAGGACGCGCGCCGGCAACTACATAAAGGGCGCCGGCGTGGGCGACGGCTGCGTGAACGTGCTCAAATGCCTTGAAATACTTGAAGAGGCAGGCTTTAAAGGACACGTTGCCATAGAATACGAGGGCACAGAGGATGTCATAGCCTGCATTGCGGCGGGCAAAAGATTCCTCGACAAAAACGCCTCTCTGTAAAACATATTGACAATCGGGGCTTCCGGATTCATATATTAAAATATAACATCACGAATCCGGAAGGTCTTATTTATGATATATATGGACAATGCGGCCACGAGCTGGCCTAAGCCGAGAGGAGTCAGAGTCGCTATAAACGAAGCCCTTGACAACGCGGGCAACCCCGGAAGAGGCACGCACAGCTATGCCGTGTGGTCGTCTATGAAGCTCACCGAGGTGAGGGAGAAGCTTGCGGGTATATTCAATATAAGCGACCCTCAGAGGATAGCATTTGCAATGAATGCTACGCATGCCCTCAATATAGCGGTAAATCTCTGCTACGGCCAGATAGTGACTACCGCAATGGAGCATAATTCTGTATTAAGGCCTGCGAATATGCGCGGTTATTGCTATATAAATGAGGCGGACAGCAAGGGCAGACTCGACCCGGACAGGATAAAAAGGAGCATATCCGAGCTTACGGGCGCCGTTATAATGACCCATGCGTCGAATGTGACAGGCGAGGTATACGACATTGCGGACATAGGCGAGTACTGCCGCAGGAAGAAAGTATTGTTCATAGTGGACTGCGCTCAGAGCGCGGGAGTCGTGCCTATAGACGTCGATAAAATGTGCATAGACATTTTATGTTTCACGGGGCATAAGGGGTTGTTCGGCATACAGGGCACCGGAGGCATATATATATCGGAGCACGTGCGCATACGCCCGTTCATGTCTGGAGGCACGGGAAGCTACAGCGCGGTACTCAGGCAGCCCTCCGTTATGCCGGACTGTTTTGAGGCCGGCACCGTGAACACGCACGGCATAGCCGCTCTCGGGGCGGGCATAGATTATATCAAAGGGATAGGCATAAATAAGATACAGAGCATACACAATGATCTGCAAAGATATTTTTACGGAAAAGCCGCGTCCGTAAACGGCATAACGGTATATGGTACGGAGCCGGACAGCGGCACATGCAACACAGGCGTTATTTCACTGAATGTAAAGGGACATGAACCGGGCAACGTCAGCACAGAGCTCGGCAGAGCGGGCATATGCGTAAGGGGAGGACTCCACTGCGCACCCCTTGCACACAGGGCTCTCGGCACAGACGCGCTCGGCGGCACGGTGCGCTTCAGCATGAACCATCTCAATACCAGGGACGAAATAGACGCGGTGATATGCGAACTCAAAAAAATAGCTTCAGGAGGTACGGCTTAATTGATTAACATGCACGCGCATATTTTCCCGGTCAAGATCTCAGATAAGGCAGTCAGCGCCATAGGAGATTTTTACGGGATAAGGATGCAGATAAAGGGCACGCCCGAACATCTCATAGAGGACGGTAAAACGGTGGGTGTAGACAGATATCTCGTGAGCTCTACGGCCACGACGCCCCATCAGGTACGGGCAGTGAATGATTTCATAGCCTCGGAGCAGAAGGCTCACAGCTGCTTTATAGGCTTCGGATCGCTGCACCCCGATTACGAGGACATTGCGGGGGAGACAGAGCGCATAATATCTCTCGGACTGAGAGGTATAAAGCTCCACTCCGATTTTCAGCGTTTTAACATAGATGACGAAAGAGCGTTTCCCATATACGAGGCGGCGGAGGGGCGGCTTCCGATACTTTTTCACATGGGAGACAACAGGTACGATTATTCCGCGCCGGCAAGGCTCCTGAAGGTGCTTGATAAATTCCCGAAGCTCATAGCCATAGCCGCGCATCTGGGCGGATATCAGAGGTGGGACGAGACGGATGTGATATCGGGTCACCCGCGCGTATACATGGACACCAGCAGCTCTCTCATGTTCCTCACTCCCGAAAAAGCGGTCGATATAATAAGAAAACACGGTGCGGAGCGCGTATTTTTCGGTACGGATTCACCCATGTGGGGCCATAAAGAGGAGCTCGAACGCTTTAATCGGCTCGAACTCACTCCATCGGAGCGTGAAATGATACTTAGCGGCAATGCCGAGGCGTTCCTTGATCTGTGAGCGCCTTTGTATCCATTGTGAGTATCTTCATTGTGAGCTCTCTTCCTCGGGCGGCATCCACGCATGACGTTTTAAAAGAATATATGCCGTGAAATCCGAGCTTCTCATAAAGTCTGAGAGCGCGGGTATTTTCCGTGTCGACTGTGAGACGTATTCCGTCGTCCGGGAAAAGAGAACGCGTAAAATATATCGCGGACATCACAAAATCTCTTCCCAGACCCATGCCGCACAGATCGGGCCTGAGCCCGAACGCTATATCCGTATACGATTCGTCATCGTAAATAAATCGGAGAGCCGGGTCCTGCACCTGAGCCGACCAGCCTATGGCCGCAAAGCCGCAGGGCGTGCTCCCGAATTTCTTGTTATAGGCGGCAAAATGCAGACCGTTCAGAAGCTCTTCGCGTTCGTCGTCGCAGTCTGTAAAGCTGTACATATCATAGGGAGAGGGATAGCGCCATCCTGATATGCAGAGCGCCGCCTCAGAAGTCATTTCATTGAAAACATAGGGACAGTTCCGGGGCGCAGTGCCGTCATTTCTGTTCTGCACTTTTGATGCGTCCCTTCATATCTATGCCGTCATCCATATATACCTTTTCCGGCGGAACGAGAAGACGTTCGGGATTTGCCAGATATCGCGCGAACATGCGCATGGACGAGGAATAATAGCTTCCGTCGCATATGCGCTCGTCTACAACGATCTTGATGCCCATTTTACGGTGCTTCTCTACGCTGCCGTCCGCTTTTGTTTCATATACGGACTCCTTCTTCCCTATAGCAACGAATATGGACGTTGTGCCGAAATTGTATATGTGGTGATAAACGGCGCGCGACGCGATGGAACCCATATTGGTGAGGAAAATGCTCGTATGGAACGGGCTCACCCTGTTTATTATCTTGGGGAGCTTTCCGTGGTGGTCGAGGAAGGTCATGAACTTAACAAACCAGCGCACTATGAAAACGGGCATCTTTCCTATCAGAGTCGCTGTATTGTCGGTGCCGTTCTCGGAATCCGTGACCTGATTGGCGCTCACCGCTTCATTGAATTTCCTCACCACGTCATATAAAGTGTCCTCATGATCGAAAGACGGCTTTACAACGGTCGAAACGGCGTCGTCGCCTTTGCCGCGCTTTATGGACATTGAGATCGTAATGTGATTGCGCGCGTATATCTTGTTGTGCATTACGAATCTGTTCAGATACGGCTTCTGGGACAGCATACGTACAAGGTCGGCTATTATGACGTGGTACATTTTAAGGCCCGGTATATCCGTCTCCGAATGTTTATGTATGAATTCTTCCAATGCGCTTATATCGATCTCATCCGAGAAAAACACCTGGCTGTCAGCCCTCATGGACATTATATTCGGTATCAGCAGGAAGAAAGGATCTACGTTTCTGACTCTGTAACCGTCGTAACGGTCTCCGAATTTCTTTTTCAACTTGATCATGTTCATACCTCTCCGGTTCATACCGCGCCGGTGTACGTACGCGCGGCAAAATCACTTTGCCATTTTATCATAAATTATTCAAAAAACAACATTTTTATACAAATTTATACATATACGTGATCTGAGACCCCTGTTTGACTTTTATGTAAAATGCTGTATGATTACACGGTTGAAAGAAGGGTGTTCTGATTTGCTCAAGAAAATAGCATCATACGTCGGACCTTATAAAAAAAGTCTCATAGCGGCTGCGATATGCGTTTCGGCAGAGCCCGTATTCGAGCTCGTGATACCGCTTCTCATGGCTGATATAATAGATGTGGGCATCAAAAACAATGACAGAGAATTCATATTCATAAGAGGGGGCATAATGATAATATGCGCTCTCCTCGGACTCATACTCGGAATATTCAGCTCAAAGCTCACAGCTAAATGCGGAAACGGCATAGGCGCCGAGCTCAGGAGGATAGAATACAGAAAGCTTCAGAGTCTTTCATTTTCAAATATAGACAAATTCCGCGTGTCGTCGCTCATAACAAGGCTCACGAGCGATGTGGCCACGGTACAGAATGCCGTACAGTCGGGACTGAGACCGGCGTGCAGGGCTCCCATAATGATGACCACCGCCATAGTTGCGTCTTTCCTGATAAATGCCAGGATGGCGCTGGTTTTTGTTGTGGCGGCTCCCGTGCTGGCCGTCATGCTGTTCTTTATCATAAGAAGAGTGCGCCCCATGTATTCCAAGCTTCAGCAGGCGGTGGACAGGGTGAATCTCACTGTACAGGAGAATCTCACCGCCATACGCGTCGTCAAGGCTTTTGTAAGGGGCAAAGAGGAGGAAGCTAAATTCGAGGAGGCAAATGAGGAGCTTCAGAAGACAGCGGAGCATTCTGTCAAAACGGCGTCTCTCAATATGCCGGCCATGCAGCTCGTCATGTACGCGACCATACTCTGCATACTCGGGTTCGGAGGAAATCTTATAAATACGGGCCGCATGCAGGTGGGCGAGCTTACGGGATTTCTGAGCTATGTGCTCCAGGTGCTGAATTCGCTCATGATGATATCGAATGTTTTCCTGATGATAACGCGCTCCCTCGCGTCGTGCAGGAGGATAGCAGAGGTTTTCAACGAAGTGCCGGACCTTGACGATTCGGAAGCGACGGATGCCGTCGTTTTACACGGAGATATAGAATTCAGGGATGTATCCTTCATGTATGAAAGCGGCAAATATGTGCTTTCGGATATAAATCTTAAAATACATGCCGGTGAAACGGTGGGTATCGTGGGCCCCACGGGCTCGTCGAAAAGCACGCTGGTGCAGCTGATACCGAGGCTGTACGATGTGTCAGGCGGCGTTGTCCTGGTGGACGGCAGACCGGTGCGCGAATATACGATGCGGCATCTGAGGGATTCCGCTTCCATGGTGCTTCAGAACAATACCCTTTTCACGGGCACGATCAGAGAAAATCTGAAATGGGGAGATGAGAATGCTTCCGACGGTGAAATAGAGTCCGTGTGCCGCACGGCCTGCGCGCACGATTTTATAAGCGCCATGAAGGACGGATATGATACGTGGCTGGGGCAGGGCGGCGTAAATCTCTCGGGAGGGCAGAAGCAGCGCATATGTATCGCGAGGGCGCTGCTGAAGAAGCCCAAAATACTTATATTTGACGATTCTACGAGCGCAGTCGATACCGTCACGGAGGCGCACATAAGAGAGGGCATTTCACAGTATCTGCCCGGAACGACCAAGATAATCATAGCTCAGAGGATCTCATCCGTCATGCACGCTGATAAGATAGTCGTAATGGACGAGGGAAGGATAACGGCCGTGGGAACTCATGACGGGCTTTTAAAGAGCTGCGACATATATAAGGAAATATACGAATCTCAGAGAAAGGGGGATGCGCAGAATGAAGAAGCCTGCTGAACTGAGAAAGACTCTCAGACTCATTTTCGGATATTTTTCGGGCTACAGGCTCAAGCTTGCCGCGACCGCCGCGCTCGTGCTGATCAGCAGCGCGGCAAACATAGGCGGCACATACCTTTTTAAACCTCTCATAAATAAATATATAATCCCCGGCGACATGAAGGGTCTTGCGGGAGCGCTCTCTCTTATGGCCGTCATGTACCTTATAGGCGCATGCTCCACAAGGGGATATAACGTGCTCATGGCGAAGGCCGCCCAGGGCATAATACACGACATAAGGAAGGATCTTTTCAACCACGTGCAGAAGCTGCCTCTCGGATTCTTCGACACGCACACTCACGGCGAGCTCATGAGCAATTTTACGAACGATATGGATACTCTTTCGGACGCGCTGAATAACAGCTTTACGCTTCTCGTGCAGAGCTTTACTATGCTCACGGGCACCGTCGTCATGCTTTTTCTGCTCAATTGGCGCCTTTCGTTCATCGTCATTTTCTTCCTGATAATGATGTTCATTTTCATTCAGTATAACGGCAGAAAGAGTAAAATGTTTTTCAGAAAGCAGCAGGAGCATCTTGCGGACCTCAACGGCTATGCCGAGGAAATGGTAACGGGTCAGAAGGTCGAAAAGGTTTTTAACAGAGAGGTTAAGGATTACGCGGAATTTTGCGCGAGAAACGAAAAACTCAGGACTGCCGGCACGAAGGCCATGTCATATTCGGGCATGACGGTGCCTGCTGTTGTGGCGCTGTCGTATGCAAATTATGCGATATCCGCATGCGCGGGCGCATTTTTTGTTCTGGGCAATCTGATGGATCTCGGAAGCATCGCTTCATATCTCGTGTACGTGCGTCAGAGCGCCATGCCCATGAATCAGTTCACTATGACGTTCCATTTTCTGATGTCGGCTCTTTCGGGAGCGGAGCGCATTTTCAATCTTCTCGGCGAGGCCGGGGAGACGGACGATGGCACGGTATTCACGGAAAACGGCATGTGGATCGGAGACGGCGTCAGACCCGTACGCGGCGAGATATCGTTCAAAAATGTCTCTTTTTCGTATATCCCCGGAAGACCGGTGCTGACCGATATTAATTTCACGGCAGAGCACGGACGTAAGATCGCCCTCGTGGGATCTACGGGAGCGGGCAAGACGACTATAATAAATCTTGTTAACAGATTCTATGATGTTACATCCGGCGCCATTTTGTTTGACGGAATAAATGTAAATGACATACGCAAGGACGATCTCAGGCGCTGTATGGCTTTTGTGATACAGGATACTCATCTGTTCACGGGCACCGTTATGGAAAATATACGTTACGGGAACCCGGAAGCGTCGGATGAAGACGTTATCGCCGCATCGAAGCTTGCAAATGCGCATTATTTTATCAACAGGCTGCCGGACGAATACAACACTGTGCTGCACGGCGACGGCGCCAATCTGTCGCAGGGACAGAGACAGCTTATCGCCATAGCGCGCGCCGCCGTTGCAAAGCCGCCCCTGCTCGTGCTGGACGAGGCCACCTCCTCCGTGGATACGAGGACCGAGAAGCTCATTGACAAGGGAATGGACGCTCTTATGGAGGGCAGGACGGTCTTCGTGATAGCGCACAGGCTTTCGACGGTGCGGAGCGCGGATCTCATACTTGTTATGGAAAACGGCCGCGTCGTCGAAAGAGGAGACCACGAGTCTCTCATTGCCCTTAAAGGCAGGTACTACGACCTTTATACCGGCAATGTAGAGCTGTCATGATCCGCTGCAGATCCGACAAAAAAATAAAAGTCACACAATTGATTGTAAAATGTCCGCTGTTATGTTATCATAATAGAAGTTTTAATATTTCACAGGAGGGAATAAGACACATGAGTAAGATTTGTGCAAACTGCGGTAGCCAATTGGATGATGATGCCGTTTTCTGCGGAAACTGCGGCACGCCTGTTCAGAATAACACAAGCACAGGCAGCAATGAGAGCAAGGGCGGAATAGCCGGAGCAATAAACAAATTTATTGATAATGTCAAGAAGAAGGACGGAAAGTCCATAGGAATCCTCGCGGGCGCAGGAGGCGTACTGGTTCTTCTGATCGTGCTCATAATCGTACTTTCCGTGAGCGGGAGCAGTCCGGATAAGGCTCTTGACAACTATATTGACGTTTTACTCAACGGTGAAGTAAACAAGATGGAGAAAATAGCTCCTGATGAGTACTGGGACTACGCCAAGGAAAACGAAGATATGACAATGTCCAAGCTCAAGAGTCAGTATAAGGATCTGTATGAGGAATACATACTCGACGCTCTTGAGGAAACGTACGGAGACGATGTCAGGATAAAGGCGCGCATAACAGACAAGGATACGGTGCGCAGCTCAGTTTTCAATGACATGAAGGATTATCTCAAATCACAGTACAGCATACCCAAAAAATCCGTAGAGGAAGCTGTAAAGATGGATGTAACGTTCACCTTCAAGGGCGATGACGATTCGGATACGAGAGAGACTGTTTTATATGCAGTAAATATAGACGGAGACTGGTACATAGTGGACTCGGTAGGAAACTTCATACCGTTACCCATGTCGGTAGTAGACTGACAGACATTATTGAAAGATGCGTGAGCATCGGCAAAAGGCAGCACAGACAGCATGGATACTGTCTGCGCTGCCTTTTCTTTAGCCCCAAAATAACATAAAATATACCGACGGATCTTTTGAAACGCTAACCGGCGTGAAATATACGACACTATATATGCGAAGATCTTCAAAGGAGCAGAATTTTCAAAGGAGCAGTATCATGGATATCAGGACGGCTGCCGATATGCTTAAAGACAACCTGCCGGCGATATACGGCTATGCGGTGAGAAACCTATATGAATACGACGGCGCGGAGGATCTTGCACAGGAGATCGTATGCGAGGTACTCGGATCGATAGGGAGTCTCAGAGACGACAGCGCATTTTGGGGGTATGTCTGGGCGATCGCCAAAAATACTCTTCGCGTATATATCCGCCGCCAAAAGCAGAAAAACAATGCGGAGCAGGCCTCGGAGAAGGCATTCTACCGTGAGACCATAATCCCTTCGCCGGAGGACGGCGTCATTGAAGCGTCGCAAAATGCCGAGGAGATCTATCTCATACGCCGCGAGCTCTCGCTCTTGTCAAAAACGCGGCGCGAGGTGTCGGTGCTGTATTATATCCATAATAAAACCTGCTCGGAAATTTCGGAAGAACTCAAAATAAGCGTCGATGCGGTGAAATATCACCTTTTCAAGGCGCGGGCAAAAATGAAGGAAGGTTATTTTATGGAAAGAGAATTAGGAAGAAGAAGCTATGACCCCGGCAGATTTTCGATAGATTTCTGGGGCGACAGGAACTGCTACGGTGACTTTTTTGACCGCAAGATACGCGGGGCGATAGTCCTTTCCGCATACTATGCGCCGATGACTGCGGAGGAGCTGTCTGTCGAGCTCGGTGTAGCGATGCCCTATCTTGAGGACGAGATAGAAGCGCTTTTGGCGGCAGGCGTACTCAAAAAGACAGGGGGCAAGCTTCAGACGAACATGGTCATACTGACCGACGAATACGAAAAAGAAGCCGACAGAAAGCTGACAGATCTCATATCCGGCAGGGCGGATGAGATTTTAGAGGATATCAAAAAAATACTCCCCGACGTGAGGAGGCTCGATTTCACCGGAAAGAATTACGGCGACAACAGGCTTCTGTTCATGCTCTTGAACATCGCCGTCGTGAACGGTTTTTTATATGCGCAGGACAGATCGCCCTACGGCGAGCCGCAGCCCCTGAAGCTGGGCGGTCACGGCTGGATATTCGGACATGACAGCGGCTATGACAACAGCAGGTTCATAGGCGTTTCACTTCATACGGCCATCCCGGAGGCTGAGGACCCGGATGACCGCAGCTGGTTCTCGGCGGAAAATTACAGGGCGACAGCAAAATGTCAGCTTTGGAATCACCGGAAATTCAGAGATAAAACAAGGCTCATGATATATGCGATCGAAGGAAAACGGGCAGACGGTCTTTGCGAGAGCGAGCAGGAGCAGCTTGAGATACTCATAGACGGCGGCTTTATATCGGTCACGGACGGCATCATGAAGGCGGAATTTCCGGTGTTTACAGAAGAAGCCTACAATGAGCTGACCGAAAATATCCTCGGCCCTGTCATAGAAAAGGTGGGAAGGCTTATGATCGAAGCCTCGGACGTATGCGAAAAACTGCTGAAGGATCATGCCCCGGCAAGCGTTCGCGACCAATGCGGAGCTGTCGCAAAGATAAGCCGCCGCCTCGAAGTCGGAGCGATACTGCTTGAAACGCTCATGGACGAAGGCCTGCTTGTTCTTCCCGCGGGCAGGATACCGCTCTGCACGTTTGGGGTAAGAATATGATCATTTAAACCTGTATATCGAAGCTCCGAGCGGTATGTCAGACAACCTGTGCCAGGGGTTCAGATCTGCATCCGATTCATTTCTTACAATATATATCTCACATGCGGGAATACCGCCCTGCGCCATAATGAATATCTTCTCGCCTGACGGGCTTACGGCCATATCCATGATCACAGAGGGCGCCTTCTCGCTTTCGGCGTATACTATCACGTCGCCTGCGGCGGCATCCTGAAGATCGACTTTATCCATGACCGTTACCAGAGAGGCGTTGTTTGAATACATCATGACATTCTGAAGGTAATATCTGAAGGTGCTGTCGGAAACGCCGGTTTCCACGTCCCGGTGCCCGCATGTATCGTTATGATCCGTACACCACGATATCTGATCGTCGGCATTTACAGTCAGCCTTCCTCCGTTTGTCCATGTAGTATAATCACAGGAGAAGAGCGGCGTCGTGAGAAGATTGAACTTTATGTCAGAATACCGCCCGGATGCGTAAAGGTATTCCGCGTAAAGGCGTATGATCGAACATGCGCCCCGCTGCAGATCCGCTTTGTTTATGAGATCCTGCGCAAGTACGCTCACGGAGGGCGCATCTTCGTAATTTACAAAAGACTGTGTGTCGGAATCGTAGATAAGAGGCTTTACGGAGTAGTCTCTGAGGGGGAAATTCTTCAGATATTCCGCAAAGCTCCCCGGAGCGGGTTCTGTCTGCGCGTAATCGGCGGGCTTGTTGAAACGCTCCGAAAGCGTTGAACCGGATGCAACTATCACGTCCTTAACAGGCTCAGGAGTCGTCACGGGTTCTGTACCTGCGGAGGCGGTGGGAACGGACTGCGCTTCACCGCTGTATCTCAACTTCTGAAATCTGTTAAAGAAGAAAAACACGATCACAGCGGCCACGACGCATACGATGCTTATGACCATAAGGGCTATATTGCTCGCGGGCATCTGTTCTTTTCTTCCGTAGATATTATTGCTCATCTGAAACATCCTCCCCGGGATCCTTTGTTTTATCAGCTTTATAATTGTCAATAAGATATTTTTTTATAACAGGGTACGTATAAGACATATTTATGAACCCTATGAACGAGATCCCTATAAAGGCATACAGCACCGCGGAAATGTACAGAGACCAGGCTCCGTTTATAAAGAAAAGCGGTATTATTATGAGCGCGGCGTCAAGAAGGACGATGCCTATGTTGGGAAGCCATTTTACGAAAGCGAACAGCAGCGCGTTCTTATAGAGCTGCTTGAGAGTCAGTCTGAACGTGACTATCATGGGATAGATGTACATAGACATGATGAGGAACAGAACGGTTATGAAAATGAGCGCCACGAGATATATCGTGATGAAACCGCGCGGCATGCCTCCCGGCCCCTTAGCGGAAAGGCTGGACATGGCAAAGACCGTCGAGTAGTTGAGCATGAGCACAAAACCCGCGAAAGCATTTATAAGAGACGCGATGAGTGAAAATTTAAGGTTGCTCCTCGTCTTCCCTATATAGTCCGTCCACAGAAAGCAGGGCTCTCTTTTGGTGAAAGATCTGAGTATATACGCAAAACCGGATCGGAAGGGACCCGCCGCGAAAACGGGCAGCACGGTGAACAGGATGACAACAAAAAGCAGCGTCTTCACAAAGAGCTCATTGCTGAAGCCGGCGCCCGGCGCGGACGATATATCGGACGCGTTTTCCGAGACCTCGCTTATCCTCTCCTGACTGCTGAGCGTAAAATACATGGACGTTGCTACATTATAACTGAGTCCGGCGAGAATGACCGATATTATATTAGGTATAAAATACATAAAATTAAGAGCGATCAGCTTAAAACGCTTTGCCCATGCTATCTCCCAGAATTTAAGGAAACCGTTCTTCTCGGGCATGTCCTTATCAATGCCCTTACCTTCCTTTGTATATCTGCCTGAGTTGAATAATTTCAATTTACTTCACCGCCCGCTCAAAGTATAGCAGAAAACACGGAAAAAGCAAATAAGCGCGTCACGCCGGGATGCCGAGTATTTTATACAGTATCCTGTAGAGCTCCTCACTTTCTCCGTCGCTTATAACGGCGTGCCCCGATATGTTTTTATGCTCTTTCAGTGCGGCTTCCCTGAGGAGCATACCCTCGTCCGTTATCGAAATGATGAGGTTCCGCTCGTCCTCCGGGGAACGCTTCCTCGTGATAAGACCCTTGGTCTCCATTTTCTTGAGAAGCGGCGTGAGCGTTCCCGAATCGAGGAACAGCCTGCTGCCGAGCTCCTTGACCGTGAGCGACCGCTCGGACCATAAAACGATCATAGTGATGTACTGCGTATAAGTCAGACCCAATTTATCGAGAAACGGCTTGTACTGCTTTATCATTTCCCTCGCACATGCGTAAAGAGTAAAACACAGCTGTTTCTCGAGTCTGAGCGCATTACATGTCTCATCTGCATTTTCCATTGCTTCCTCCCTGATGTTCCGTTTGTTGAATTTACGGTTTCGGCACGACACAGCACAGCACGGCACAGGCTTAATACAGTATAGCAAGCTTAGCTCACGTTCCCTGTACAAAACAAAATATAAACGCCGGCTTATATAAAATATCATGCTGAACTTCCATATCCTCTTAAAAAGGCACCCCGACATTATATCATCTAAAGCTTCCGAATGTAAGCCCTTATTTCAAAAATAAATTGTAAAATGCCGGGTGCGGTGATAAAATATATACGTATATACAGAACGAAAGGAACATGATATTATGGCAGACAGCTTTATAAGTCTCGACACGGGAAGACTCTCAGGTTTTATGAGCGCATCCGAGCTTTCCGCAGCCGAAGCGCAGGCCGCGGAAGCGGGCAGGATACTTTTAAACGGGAGCGGAGCGGGAAAGGATTTTACCGGATGGACGGATCTTCCCGTAAAATACGACAGAGAAGAATTCGCACGCATTAAGAGGTGTGCCGATAAGATAAGGAGCGACTCGGATATACTCGTGGTAGTCGGGATAGGGGGCTCGTATCTGGGCGCAAGAGCCGCGACGGAAATGCTCACGCCGAGGTACCGCACGCTCAGAGCGCTCAGAGACAGAAATGAAACGGCCGTTCTCTTTGCGGGAAACTGCATGAGCGCCGACGAAACGGCGGAGCTTACGGAGCTCCTTGAAGAGGGCTATGACGTATCCGTAAATGTCATATCGAAATCGGGCACAACGACCGAGCCTGCCATCGCATTCAGGATACTCAAGGAGTTCATGGAGAAAAAATACGGAAAGAAAGGGGCCGCCGAGCGCATATATGCAACGACAGACAGAGAAAGAGGCGCTCTTCGTAAGCTCGCCGCTCAGGAGGGCTACGAGACTTTCGTGATACCCGACGATATAGGCGGGCGGTATTCTGTGCTCACTCCCGTGGGACTTCTTCCCATAGCCGCCGCCGGCATAGACACAGACGCCATTATGGCGGGCGCGGCGAGTGCATATGAGCGTTACAGCGCGGGAAATCCGTCCGAAAATGACTGCTGCCGTTATGCGGCGGTGAGGAACGCGCTCCTGCGCAAGGGTAAGATGATAGAGATAATGGTAAATTACGAGCCCAGGCTGCATTATTTTACGGAATGGTGGAAGCAGCTTTACGGAGAGAGCGAGGGCAAGGATCAGAAGGGAATATTCCCGGCGGGAGCCGACTTCAGCACGGACCTCCACTCCATGGGGCAGTACATCCAGGACGGAATGAGGTTCATTTTCGAGACAGTCATTGATGTTGAAAAGGCGGCGCATTCTGTGACGGTCAAGGAGGACAGCGAGAACCTCGACGGGCTCAATTATCTTGCGGGCATGGATCTGGATCATATAAACAAGCAGGCCATGAAGGGCACCGTTATGGCGCACGAGTCGGGCGGAGTGCCCAACATCATACTGCACGTACCCGAGCTCACGGCTTATCATTTCGGAGCCATGGTATATTTCTTTGAAAAGGCATGCGGCATAAGCGGTTATATGCTGGGAGTCAATCCGTTTGACCAGCCGGGGGTGGAGGCATATAAGAGGAATATGTTCAGGCTCCTCGGAAAGCCGGGATATTGAACATAGACGTGAGTAAAATGTCTGAGGCGTCGGCGCCTGCCGCCGAGCGCGCCGTAATGTATGCATAAATGCCGTCTGTAAGTATTGCACAGAGCTTCATGAACTGCCCGTGATCGTACGGGCGGTTTTTTATTATCTCACATAAAAAAACCGCCATGACGAAGAGCCGCCTCTGTTCGAAGCAGGAAAAGGGGCGGCCCGCGCCGCGCCCGCCCGCTTGCGAAAGCGCGGCGCCGTAAGAGGCTTCCAAGCCCCAGATGTCGTGTATATAATTGCTGAGAACATATTTTTTGTAAAAATGATCCGGCGCGCCCGGCGTGCCCGGTCCGCCGTGTGCGCCCTGCGCACACGGCGCGGGCTCGCATACGGGAGCATCATACAGATGCTCTTCAAAGGCCCTCACCGCCGCGCGGGCGGCGTAATTTAAAATGAAACCGTCGTCGAAGCTTATATTCATGAATCCGTTCTTGTATGACACGGCGTACATGCCGCAGCCTGCGGGAGCAGGGCTCTTTACAAGAGCCCTGCCGCCTGCGGGGGCCCGGCTCTGAAGATCTCCGAAGCGGCCGTCGTATACGCCGCTGAAATATTTACATACCATTTCCGCATCAGACGGAAACAGATCAGAATGCTTCAATGTCAATCTTATTCACATCTTTCACGGCCTGTCCCAGGAACATGCCTCCCAGAGACGCGAATTTCTCGGGGCTGTCGCTCGTGTAGAAAGAGATCTTACCCTCCGTGCCCGAACGGCTCCTGAGAAGCCCCGTCTCTTCAAGCCTTGAGCGCACCTCGGAGGCGACAGCGCTCGCGGAATTTATGAGGCGTATGCTCTCTCCCAGCACCGCGCGAATGGAAGGAATGAGGAGTGGATAATGAGTGCAGCCGAGTATGAGCGTGTCCGCTCCCGATTCTGCCACCGGACGCAGATACTCCGCCGCCACAGCCCTCGATATGTCATTGTCCCACCAGCCCTCCTCAGCAAGAGGTACAAAAAGAGGACATGCCTTTCCGAAATACTGAATGTCCGGTGAAACGCTCTTAAGCGCCTCCTTATATACGCCGCTTTCTATCGTGGCGGGAGTACCTATCACAGCCACCTTAGTGCCGCCTGCCGCAGCGCGGGAGCCCGGGCCGACTACCTCGGCCACGGGCACGCGGCAGCTTTTTACAACGTGCGGCAGGCTGCATGCGCTCGCCGTGTTGCATGCTATGACTATCATTTTGACATTGTGCGACAGCAGGAAATTTATGTCCTGAAAAGTGTATCTGATCACAGTATCTTTCGATTTTGTGCCGTACGGAGTCCTTCCGCTGTCTCCGAAATATATCAGATCCTCGCACGGGAGGAGCCTGTGCAGCTCCTTGAGCACTGTGAGCCCTCCGAGCCCGGAGTCGAAAACGCCGACAGGACGTTCAGTATCACGCATTGTCATTCGGTACACCTCATGTTTTCCCTTTTTTTATCATATGCAAGATTTATGAGCTCTGTTATGAGCTCCCTGTATGTCATTCCTTCAAAATCCCAGAGCTTGCCGTACATGCTTATATCCGTGAACCCGGGGAGTGTGTTTATCTCGTTCAGGACCACTTCTCCGCTCCGTTTGAGGAAGAAATCCACCCTCGCAAGTCCCGAGCATCCGCATGCGGCATATGCCCTGAGCGCAAGAGCCTTTACAACAGCCGCTTCCCCGCGTGAAATGTCCGCCGGTATGCACACGGCGCTCACGCCGTTTATGTACTTGTCGGCATAATCGTAAAATTCCGCCGCGGGCTTCACTTCGCCCGGGACCGACGCGGCAGCGTCGGAATTTCCGAGTACGGCGCATTCTATCTCGCGCCCGTCCGCAAATTCCTCCGCGACTATCACGCTGTCGTATCTTGCGGCGTCCAGAAGGGCGCCCTCCAGCAGCTCCCCGGATGCGACCTTATGAACTCCCACAGACGAGCCGCAGTTTGCGGGCTTTACAAAGCAGGGAAAGCCGAGCTCTCTTTCAATATGCGCATCGTAAGCATGCACATCCCGCCTGAGCACGCGCCTTGATACGGCAATGTACCTGCACTGGGGCACACCTGCGGCCTGCAGTATTTTTTTGGTAAATACCTTATCCATGCAGACGGCTGATGCGAGTACGCCGCAGCCCACATAGGGTATATCCGTAAGCTCGAGAAGTCCCTGCACGGTGCCGTCTTCACCGTTCTGACCGTGGATCACGGGAAATACCGCGTCGCACTCTTCAAGGGCTTCGATACCCTTTGAAAGAGAACATATGCCGCGCGCTCCCGCTTCCTTCTCCCACGAACCGTCGAGAAGCCTCTCCTCTTCTCCGCGGTACGGGAGCCACTCGCCTTTACCGGTAACGCCTATAAGGACCGTGTCGAAAAGCTCTCTGTCTATGTTCTTTGCGATCGAATAAGCGGAAGCGCACGAGACCGCGTGCTCCGTCGACCGACCTCCGAATACTATGGCGACTTTTTTCTTCATATTGAAGTCTCCGCATGTACGCTGTGTGATTTTACCGCTATTCAAGCTCTATTTCAAGGAAAACATTTTCGGAATAGTCTTCCGGAAGAGCGGCGCTCTCTATGTCCGTGACTATTTCGGTGTTCCTGCAGAGCTTTGAAAAATCACAGCCCGATACGGACTCTATCTTATTGCCGCCGGACGTTACGGCGACCTCGGTTATGTTCTTGAATTCTGTGAGTGTGTCGGCTATAGAATACGCCGTGAGATTTGCGCGGGGATCCTCCGAAACTGCTTTTGCGAATGCTTCATTGAGATCCACATAGATCACGCCGCCTTTTATATGCACACTGTTCAGAGCGGTGCCCTCGGGGAGAGTTCTGACAAGAGCCGGGTTCGAAGGACCCGCTATCAGCATTTCTATCATCTTTGAAGCGAGCACGTCGGTTTTTTTGTATTCATCGGTAAACTGAAGCAGCTTGACCTCCGAAGATATCCTGCTTCCCTCCTGAGTCCTGTAATAAAGCTTCACTTTTACGCTCCCGTTGAGCGACGCTGCCTCCGCGTCCGAAAGCGTTATGCTGCTCACCGGAGTGTACTCGTCGCCTCCCATATCGCCTGCGTTTATATCGCTCGCTCTGTCGCTGCCGCAGGCCGATGTTAAGATCGCCGCGGCGGCAAACGCTGCCGTGAGCGCCGCCGCTCTTAAAAATCTTCTTTTCATACTGCCACCTCTTTGCAATTCGTGTGGTATATAAATATTACGGGCGGCCCGTTAATATTACAACACTTTGCGTCGCGGCCCGCGCATTTATACTGTTGACACCCGCCGTATGAATGCGTATACTTTGCCGTGTCTTGACAATTGATATGAAAGGTTGTGCATATATGGAACTTAAAGGAAAGACAATAAATTTTCTCGGCGACAGCATAACGGCCGGATACGGCGCCAGCTGCGAGGAGAAGCGTTTCACGGATCTTATAGCAAAGCGCTGCGGACTCAAAAAGGCCAACAATTACGGCATATGCGGCACGAGATTCGCACATCAGAACGTACCGTCCGACATGCCGGAATACGATCTTGATTTTTGCTACAGAGCCGAAAACATGGACGAAAGCGCTGATGCGGTAGTGGTATTCGGTGCCACGAACGATTTCGGTCACGGAGACGCGCCCATAGGAAGATTCGGCGACACGTCGAAGGAAACGTTCTACGGGGCGTGCAGTCAGCTCATGACTACGCTCATAACGAGATATGCGGGCAAGCCTGTCGTTTTCATAACGCCTCTTCACCGCGAGGACGAGGACGCGTACGATGGCAAATCCCTTAAAAGGTATGTTGAGATAATAAGGGAGACGGCCGAGTTTTATTCTCTTCCCGTGCTCGATCTTTTCGCCTGCGGCGGCATGCAGCCGAGAGTTCCCGCCATAAAGGAGAAGTTCTGCCCGGACGGTCTCCATCCGAATGACGCCGGCCACGAGATACTGGCGGACAGGATCGTGAATTTCCTTAAAAACCTGTAAAATGAGGTCTGATTTCCGGGAAATATTTCCCGGAAATTTTACTTATGACGAAAAATGTATTATCATTGGCCCCGATGAGGAAAACACGGCACGTTTTACCGGGAGGGGATCACTTTGGAGGGCTGCGCGGATTACGGTATACTGGTGAGGATAACATCGGGGAAGGACACCTTCCTTTTTATAGACGGGATAGACAGGGAAAGATATATGACGACTCTCGTTAAAGCTCTCGGGAGCTTCCGCGAGGGGTGCGGCGAGCCGGAGATAGCGGGGCTCGGAGACGATTCCGCCGAGATATTCTTTCGCGGAGGCAGCGAGGAGCATATACGCTATCTCATGAGGACCGTGCATGCCTCATATGCGTCGTACAGGAAGGTCAAAGGATGCCGCGTGTACTTCGGAAGGACATTTTACGAGCTCCTTGACGGCGAGGCGTATATTTCACGCGCGGTGACGGATCTCAGGAAGCGCTACGATTACATATGCACGCCGGCCGATGTCTCATCGGAATGCATAATAGCGGATGCGGGTGACGTAAACGATAAGCTCTTTTCCGGCAAGATATCGGAAAGGGAGCTTTCGTGTATAGCTTTAAAATATGCGGGAGTGCGCACGTTCGGCGATTTTCTCGCAAAGGCGGATTCATACGGAAGAAGAGCCGCCGCAGAGGAGATGAAGCGCGCGTACGATCTCACTTATAAGGAGATAGGATACATTTTCGGTTGCAGCACGGCCACGGCGTACCGCTTAGTGAATAATACATCACAATAACGGGAATAATATACTCCGTATCAACATACGGAGGTTCAACATGAAGAAATATACATCCGGCAGCAGAATGAACATAAGGAGGACGGCCGTTACGGTGCCTCTCCTAGCGGCGATACTGTGCGGATACGCATCGCTCGACCGCGCCGCCGACAGTTATTCGGACAATGTATTGAGGCTGCATGTCATAGCAAACAGCGACAGCGCCGAGGATCAGGCGCTCAAACTGAAGGTAAGGGATAAGATAGGCTCAGTCGTGAGCCGGCTCGCGGCAGATTCGGAGAGCGCGGCCGAGACAGAGCTGGCCGTCAGGGAAAACATAGGTCTGATAACAAGCGCGGCTCGGCAGCAGGTACATGACGAAGGATTCGATTACGAAGTGCGCGTGGAGACGGGAAAATATTATTTCCCCACGCGGTATTACAGCGAAGGCGCACTGCCTGCCGGCGAATATGAGGCCGTAAGGGTGGTCATAGGCAGCGGAGAAGGGGCTAACTGGTGGTGCGTGCTGTTCCCTCCGCTGTGTTTTTCCGAAAGCGGGGCATATTCCGAGACTCCAGAAGCCGACGAAGGGACGCGTGAAAACGTCAATGTGCGTTTTAAGATCGTAGAAATATTCCGTAAAGCAAAACACTTCGTTGGAAAATTTGTGCAGAAATTTGCACAAAGAATGTAAAAATAGGGTAGCAATAAATTTTTATATATGGTAGAATACCCCGCGTCTGAAATTTTTAGAGAATTGGAGGATGACCACATGTCTGATAAAATTAAAGTAGGTATCATCGGCTGCGGCGGAATCGCAAACGGTAAGCACATGCCGTCCCTTAAGCAGCTGAGTGACGTCGAAATGGTTGCATTCTGTGATATAGTTGAAGAGAAAGCAATAAACGCCGCAAAAGCATACGGTACGCCGGATGCTAAGGTGTATACAGATTATAAGAAAATTTTAGAAGATCCCGACATTATTTCAGTGCATGTCTGCACGCCCAACAAATCCCATTCGTTTATCACAATAGATGCCCTTAATGCAGGAAAACATGTTCTCTGCGAGAAGCCCATGGCCAAGACTGCCGCCGAAGCCGAGAAGATGCTCGAAGCCGCTAAGAAGAGCGGAAAGCTTCTCACGATAGGCTATCAGGGAAGATTCAATCCCGATGTACAGTATATGAAGAAGGTCGCGGATGCGGGTGAGCTGGGAGATATGTATCTCGCAAAGCCTCATGCCATAAGAAGACGCGCCGTGCCCACATGGGGAGTATTCCTTAATGAGGACGAGCAGGGAGGCGGCCCGCTTATCGATATAGGCACCCACGCTCTTGACATGACTCTCTGGATAATGAACAACTATAAGCCCAAATATGCAGTGGGAACTACATATAAGAAGCTTAACGATCAGACTGACACTGCCAATATATTCGGCGAGTGGAAGCCCGAAGAGTTCACTGTTGAGGATTCCGCTTTCGGATTTGTGGTGATGGAGAACGGCGCTACGATAATACTCGAGTCAAGCTGGGCTCTTAACACTCTTGACGTCGGAGAAGTCAGGACGACGATATGCGGCACAAAAGCAGGTATCGACAATTGCGAGGGAGTGCGCATAAACAGAGTGCGCGCCGGCAAGATGACGATCGAAAGACCCGAGCTCGGCGCGGGCGGCGTTGCTTTCTTTGACGGAACGTCGTGCAGCCCCGAGGTTATGGAACAGAAAGTATTTTACAGTGCGATCAAAAACGGCACTCCGCTTGTTACTCTTCCCGAGCAGGCTCTTGTAGTGTCTCAAATACTTGAAGCTATATACGTATCGGCAAAGACCGGTAAACCGTACTATTTCAGCTGACGGAACAAGAAAGCGGCGAAAGGAAACTGTTAAGTGAAAGAAGAAATAAGTATTAAGTCCATTTTTGACATAATCAAGAGCAGGATAATAATCATAATATCCGCGACTCTTGTTACGGCCTGTATCGCTGCGGTGATCACGCATTTCTATATAACGCCGATGTACACTTCTTCGATAGGCTTTTGCGTAAGGAGCAGTGTGGTACTGACGGAACAGAGCTCTTCCAGCGACAGAAACGAGGTACTGTACATTAAGGATATCATAGAGACATGCGTTGAGATAATAAGCACGGGCGATGCGTATAATGAAGTGAACAGAAATCTGCGTGATATAAATCCCGCATATGAGAATGTGGAGATAGATTCGTCTGCCATTGATATTTCACAGAAGAATACCGCGGCAAATACGATCTACGTAACGGCCACGACGGACGATCCGCAGCTTTCGTACGATGTGTGTTCGGCGTTTGAGAAAATGGTTCAGTCACGGATACCCATAGCAGGAAGAAATGTGGAAGTTGAGAAGATAGATTCGGCAAAATTTGCCGAGGAGCCTTCATCTCCGAACCTTTTAAAGAACAGTGTCATAGGCGCGGTCCTGGGACTTGTCGTGAGCGCCGTTATAGTGATACTCGTTGAGATGCTGGACAATACCGTGAAGGACGGAGAGGAAGCTGCCAGACAGTGCGACATACTCCTGCTCGCGGAGATACCTGATATCTACGATGCAAAGAATCAGGAGAAATATTATGAGTACAGCTCGCACGGCAAGGGTACACACAGCTCCGGCAGGAGCGGAAGCTCGGGTACTCACAGCAGCAGTACTCACAGCAGCAGGACAGGCAGCAGCGCAGGAGGAACAAAAAATGGCAGATAAAAGAAGACGGGACAGGCATATGGCCATTACGGATGCCAAATTTCCGTTTGCGGCACGAGAAGCATATAATTCACTGAGGACCAACATTCAATATTCGCTTTCGCCTATGAACGGCAAGATTATAGCCGTTACATCTCCGAATGCGGGCGAGGGCAAAAGCTCTGTATCGACGAATCTTGCATTGTCGCTCGCGCAGACATCCGCCAAGGTGCTTTTGATAGATGCGGACCTGCGCAAACCGGTCGTTCATAAATATCTGAATCTCAGCAATTCGACGGGCTTTTCCAACTTCATAGTCGGATTTGAAACGCTTGCGGATTCGCTTAAGCGCGATGTTTACGGAAACGGCAATCTGGATGTTCTGACATCGGGCCCCATACCGCCCAATCCGGCGGAGCTTTTGGGCAGCGACAACATGAAGCTGTTCATAGAGAAGGTACGCGATGCATACGATTATATAATAATCGACACGCCGCCTATAAACGTTGTTACGGATATGGCGACCATGGCAAGCTTTATAGACGGAGTGCTCCTGGTATCATTCTTTGCATCTACCACGATAGAAGACGTGAAACGCGCTCAGGAAGCACTGAAGGTTGTTGATGCAAGAGTATTGGGACTCATTGTTGTCGGAGTTGAACGCAAGAAGACGCACGGCAAGTATTATAAAAAATATTATCGTAACTATTACAGCTATAAGCAGTGATCTGCGGTGAGAATTATGCGGTATGTAGACTTTCATTCACATATTTTACCCGATATGGATGATGGTTCAAGGAGCGTTGAGATGTCCGTTGAGATGCTGAACCTTCTTGACAGGGAAGAAGTATGTGTAATATTTGCTACACCGCATTTTTATTGTTACCGCGAGAGCGTGGAGTCATTCCTGGAAAGGCGTGATAAGGCGTATCTTACATTGAGATCCGCGCCGGATCTTCCCGCAAAGCCGGAGATAAGGCTCGGAGCCGAGATACGCGTTGTAAGAGAGATGCCGGATCTTAAAGGTGCGGTGGACGGCATGAAGCTTGAAGGTACCGATCTCATGCTGTTTGAGCTTCCGTATGACAGCTACGATACGTATATGGGAGAAAATATACATAACATATCATTGGCATGCGGCATTGTGCCCGTTATCGCACATGCGGAGCGGTATGTTAATATTTACAAACAAAGCGATTATTATGAGATCCTTTCAATACCGAACGTTGTATGCCAGATTTCATCTGATTTTGTGAATTCCAGGAAAGCTTCCGAATTGACGGCCGGACTTATACATGACGACATACCCGTTATATTCGGAAGTGACTGTCATAATGTGAGCGACAGGCCGCCTGTTATGAAGTCAACTCTCGGAAGGTTAAAAAAGTTCTGTTCTAAGTATAAAATTTCCGAATCATATATGGAAGAAATGTTTGAAGATCATTTTGAGATGGTATAGGAGGTTTGGTGCGGACGTATGTTTCGCCGTCGTATATTGTCGTATTTCGGAAAATGGTATGAAAGATTGCTGCTTGCGCTTATTTTGTTTGCTGCAGCTTTCTTTGTCTATGTTTTTGTTGATACGGTATCGTCGGCAAGAGATATGCCTGAGGGCGGCATGAGCGTGATAGATCCTTCTCACGCGGATACGGAATCACAGCTGAGCTATGAAAATCAGATCAATTTTTCCGGTGTCTATGCTTCCATAACACCAAACCAGAAAGAATGGGTATCGGATGAGGAAGAGCTTTCGGAAGGCATCTTCTGTGTGACAACGGAAGATATACAGTATATGCTTTACAGTATAGACAGCTCCGATATAGCGGGCACGTCCAGAACTCTCGCGGATTTTGACAATATATGGATAGATTCGCACAATGATGCGTTTTACGCGGTACTCAATATCTCAGGTAAAGATATAGACCTGTCGGATTATTACATTCTCGTGCGCGATGATACGGGACTCTACGGGTCAAGGACTCTCCTGAATTTCTATGAAGCGGAAACCGTGGACATATCGGACTCCATAATAATGGGAACGGTGCTCGCTCCGGATGCGGAGGTGATATGCGACGGAGCCACAGTATACGGCCAGCTCCAATGCGAGAGCGTAACGGGAAATATGGCTATGTACCGCGACATGCGTTTTACAGGCTACAGGAAGGTCACGGATAATCTCGATGTTCTCACTGTAAAGAATGATCCCGTGAGGATAGCCGCGATCGAATACCTTATAAATAACGATCCGGATCATATTTACGCAGATTACAGTATAGCGAGCAGCATAAGGACCAGCGACGCGTCCGCAGTCAGGAGGCTCAATATAAACTCACAGGGCGCCGTACTGGAATCTCTTGAGGAAGACCTGCTTTTGTTCCCGAACATTGAAGAACTGACGATAAGCGGCGGAGAGATCACTTCTTTATCGCTCGCACAGTTTCCCGGCATCAGATCGCTGTCTGTTACATCCACGAATATAAGCTCTCTTGATATATCGGCGGCGACCGGGCTTGAAAGACTCATACTCGACAGGAATCCCGAACTGAAAACTCTGGATTTCTCGCACAACCCGCATATAAAGGTGCTGAGCTATTCGGAAACTCCTCTCGGGTGGATGGATTATTCTCTGCTGCCCGAGCTTTATTATCTGGACTGCAGCAGATCGGATGTTGAGAGCTATCTCACCATTTCGGGTGAATCCCTGCAGAATATACGGATGCTGGATATTTCCGGAAACGGCGAGATACAGACTTTTTATATACAGACATTTCCGAAGCTTGAGAGCGTGAACTGTTCGTCGTGCAGCATAATAGAGCTCGATTTTTCACAGAGTAAGTCGCTGACGTATTTCAAAGGGAGCTACAACAGGCTCCGCAATATAGATTTTACGGGCGCAGTCAATCTGAAATATATAGAGGCCTACGGTTCGTCCGTGGAGAGCCTTGACATACGCGGACTCAAACCGCAGACTGTGTATTGCACTGTTAAGATGATAACTGATGAAGGAGAGGTGTATCCTCATGGCTTCGGACCGCCGGCAAACACATAACAATAAAAAAAATAAGGGAAACCGCGTTTTCTATATTATTTCACAGGCGATTCTGTGTGCGATCCTTTTCTTTACGATAGGTAAGATAGGTGAGAAGACGCATGCGTATGTGGCCGAAAGAGCGTATAATAAGGATATACAGGAGAATCTCGGTATCAATTTTACCGCGTCTTCGCCTGCTCCGCCTGCAAGTACGGGAAGCCCGGCCAAAACTGTGCCGCCTTATCCCGTTGCCACGCCTCAGCGCTATTCTTATCCTGAGGGCATAACGCTCGAAATGCTCAGGACGCTCGAAGCCAAAAATCCGGATTTTGCATTCTGGCTTTATATACCCGGACCGGAGATCAATTACAATGTGATGCATGCGGAGGACAATGATAAATATCTGCACAGAAATATAGACAATGAATACTCGTATTCGGGCGCATTGTTCCTGGATTTCAGGAATGATCCCGATACGCTCGACGGACATACGATAGTGTACGGACATAATATGAACGACGGTTCTATGTTCGGAAATCTTCTCAAATATTACACGGGAGGAGACGACTCGTATCTCAAAAAATATCCGTATATGTATACTTATTCCGATTCGGAAGCGGGAGTGGGCATATGGCAGATATTTTCAGTGTACGAGACTACGACCGACGAGTATTATATAGAGACCTATTTTGATTCAACGGACGCATATTATAATTTCATTAAGGATTTTCAGAATAAAGCGGTATATAAGACGGATATTTTACTGAAGGCGGAAGATGATGTCATGACTTTGTCCACATGCTATAAATTCAACCATGAGAACGGCAGACTTGTTGTGAATGCGGTCAGAGTCGGCACGAGTATCCTGCCGGAATACTGATGATCAAGAAGGCAGTAATGAAAACGGATAAAACGGAAAATAAACTTTTTGGGAAAACACAGATCCCCGACATATTTATACGCGAATATATGCCGGGGCTTCCTCCGTCTGCGGTGAAATTATATATTTATCTCGTATATGCGTCTGATAAAGGCATGGAATGTACGGAGGAATCGCTCGCCATGATCATGAACTGCGACGTTTCGGTCGTAAGTGAGAATGTGATACTCCTGGAAAGCGCAGGCCTCATTTTATGGCAGAATGATTCTGTAACCGTGTGCGATATCATTCAAAAGGAAATAGATCGGAATTACAGGCCGCGCACAGCCGCGAGACCCGATGACATGCCGGAAAACTGCAGAGAAAAGCACTATGCCCGGTCTAAGGTTCAGAAAGCGATAAGCGATAAATTTTTCTCGGGGCAGATGCCGATCTCATGGTACAACGAGATCGACCTGTGGTTTGACAAATACGGGTTTGAGCCGGATGTCGTTTTTATGCTTTTTCAGCACTGCAGCAACAATCATGTAATGACAAAACCTTACATACGCAAGGTCGCGGAGTCGTGGGGCGAGAAATATCATATAAGGACATCAGAACAGCTGGATGCGTATCTTAGATCATATGAATCATATAAGACTCTCAGGGCGGAAGTGCTGAAACGCCTGAAGTGGCGCAGGAATATGAATGTATATGAAGAAGAGATCGTTGAAAAATGGTTTTATACGTACGGATACGGCATGGACATAATAGAGATAGCCATGAAAAAATCCGTTTCAAAAAATAATGCCACTCTCGCTACATTTGACGCCATAATAACGTCGTGGCATAAAAACGGACTTACGGACAAGGAAGAGATACTTGCGTACGAGGAGGAGAGACGCAAAGCTTACGCGGCCTCAGTGTCAGGTGCGGGAGGCGACGGCAAAGCGAAGAACGGCGCGGGGCAGAAGGAAAATTATACGCAGCGCGATTATGATGAAAGCTATTTTGACAGCCTGTTTACAGACGGCGGCACGGTAAAATGATCATACAGAATATTAACGTACAATTGGAAAGAGAATATGAAAACAGGCGCGCAGAAGCTAAAAACAGAGCGGAGCAGCGCAGAAGGCAGGTATATTCCGAGCTTCCGGATGTAGAGGCGCTCGAAAGACGCATAAATACTCTCGGCATGCTCACGGGTTACGCCGCCATGCATAAAAGGCCGCCGGAACGCCTCGTGAAGGGGGTGCCGGAAAATGTGCTCCGCATGAGCATACATGAGCTCAACCGCGAGATAGCCGCCGTCGAAGAAAGCAAAAAAAAGA
>CANQOI010000029.1 GCA_947625435.1 uncultured Clostridia bacterium
TATAATGACCGCGCCGCAGTACGGCAGATATAAAGTATTTCTTTTTGAACACGCCGATAAAATGACTGCGCAGGCTCAGAACGCGCTTCTCAAAACACTTGAAGAACCGCCTTCTTATGTTATAATGATATTGATGAGCTCGGGAGCGTCCATGATACTTGACACAGTGCGGTCACGGGCAGTCAGGATAGATTTTACGCGCAACACAGACGATGAAGTGGCGGAAGCGTACGAAAGGAAAAAGGGCTGCAAAGCGCCGGACAGGAAGCTGCTCTGCGAATATGCGGACGGCATAATAGGCAGAGCGCTGGAGATGTCCGATACGGAAAGCTATGATAAAATATGTGAGAGCATACTTTCGTGTATCACCAAGATGATGTCCGGAAACGGAAACGGACGCGCGCTCTGCGGGCTCGAGGATCTGTTTTCGGAGTATGCGGACAAAAAAGAAATATTTTTCTTTACACTGTACTCATTGCTCCGCGATATGGCCGTGAGCTCGAGATATAAGGAAATAACGCTTCAGAATGCAAAATATTCCGGAGAGATACGTTCGGCGGCCATGTCCCTGGGGTATCATAAGGCAATGGCGTGTATAGAAAATGTCGGCCGTATACGGAGCCTGATCGTGAAGAACGCGAATTATAAGCTGGCGACCGATATACTTTCAATCCGCCTGCAGGAGGTAATAAATGGTTAAGGTTGTAGGGGTGCGTTTTAAAAACACCGGTAAAATGTATTATTTCGAGCCGGGAGAATTCGAACTCGGCGTAGGGTCAAACGTGATCGTTGAGACCGCGAGAGGCATAGAATTCGGCGAAGTCGTGGCGGCTGCCATAGAAATAGGGGATGCGGAGGCTTATCAGCCTCTCCGGAGTGTGCTGCGCATAGCCTCGGAAGAAGATATACGGCGTCATGATGAAAATATAAGGAAAGAAAAAGAGGCATTTGCCGTTTGCAACGACAAAATCAAAAAACACGGACTTGATATGAAGCTCATAGACGTGGAATACACATTTGACGGAAGTAAGATATTATTTTACTTCATAGCCGATACGCGTATTGATTTCAGAGATCTTGTAAAGGATCTGGCTTCGGTATTTAAGACGCGCATTGAACTGCGGCAGGTGGGCGTGAGAGATCAGGCAAAGACAGTGGGAGGACTCGGGATATGCGGACGCGTAATATGCTGTGCCTCGTCTTCGGGAGATTTTCAGCCTGTCTCTATCAAAATGGCTAAGGAGCAGAGCCTTTCGCTCAGTCCTACAAAAATATCGGGAACATGCGGAAGACTCATGTGCTGTCTGAAGTATGAACAGGAGGCATACGAGGACGCTCTGAGAAGACTTCCCGGCGTCGGCTCCGTAGCCGATACTCCGAGAGGACGCGGAGTTATAACGGAAGTCAATCTCCTCAGGGAGACCGTAAAGGTAAGATTGGACAACGATTCGGAAACGGATGTAGAAACATATAAAGCCGATGAGATAACGGTCGTGCAAAGGAAAAAGTCAAACGGAGCTCCGCCCAAAAATACGGAACCGGATGAAGAAATATCGGAAAATACCGAGGCTGAATATATATGAGATTGCGTATTGATTATACAAAGCCCGGAAGCGGGGAATTGATAGACAGGCTTTCGGATTATATAAAAAAATGGCGCCGCCAGACCGTGCGCGTGCGGAACACGCATAAAGTAGAGTTTGCGGGAGAGGACCACGTTAAGGCACCCGGACAAGCTCGGACGCCCGGGCACGCGCAGACCCACGGGCAGGCTCAGGCCCGTACCCGTACCCGTGAAGCCGACAGGCGCGGCGGCAGCGGAAAAAAACGCGCAAAAACGGTGATGGCGCATATCGGAGTATCGTTCATATCCGTTATAATATTCATACTGATAACCGCCCTGGCAGCGGACCTGATAGTGCTTCACGGTCCGTCGAAAGCGGCAAGAGACAGGTTTGTCCTCACAGTCACTGAGACGAGCGCCGCAAAATTCCTGGCCACATGGTTCCTGTCCGATGATACGGTGAGGGGCATAATTGACGGCAATGCTGTCGTAGACAACGGTGAAATGAGCGATCCGACGCTCATAAAGCTTCCGGGCTCCGACGGATCGGACGGAAGCGAAGGACCCGGTCCAAACGGCGATGACACAAAAACAGATATAAACAGCGTGCAGCTTATAGATATAAGCGGTAAAACGTACAAGGGCAAGCTCCTCATCGTGCAGAACCCCAAACGCGTTTATATAGGAACGCCCGAAGCCTACGGATACGACAGGGCGGGTGTGACTACGATAGATATGGTGCGCCGTGACAATGCGCTGTACGGCATAAACGGCGGAGGATTTTACGATACAGGAAGCGGTAACGGAGGAGTCCCGACAGGACGCGAGAATTCGGACGGTATCGTAATATCAAAGGGCAGGCTAATGTGGGGCGAGCCCGGCAGCGAATACGAAATAATAGGCATAAATAAACAGGGTATACTTGTTCTCGGTAAAATGACAGCACAGGCCGCGCTTGACAGCGGGATAGTGGAAGCTCTTAATTTCGGTCCTTATCTTGTAATGAACGGAGAAGCGTGTGAAGTGAGGGGATTTTCGGAGGCAGGTCTCAATCCCCGTACGGCGATAGGCCAGCGCTCCGACGGAGCAATGCTGCTCCTCACCATAGACGGCAGACAGCCTTCGAGCATGGGGGCCACCTACGAGGATCTTATAGAGATAATGATGAATTACGGAGCCGTAAATGCCGCGAATCTTGACGGCGGCTCATCCACGTACCTTGCACAGAACGCCGAAAACGGGAATGATCCGCAGATAATAACGCAGTGCGCATCGCTTTACGGTCCGCGTAAAATGGCCACCTCGATACTCGTAAGCCGCGCGGAAGCTTCGGATACAGGGAACGAACAGAAGGGGACATGATGAAAAAAATCCGTTCACTTATGAGAACATCTCTTTTTTGGAGAATATATTTTATAACAGTATGCGTTTTCGTATGTTTGCTCATAGCGGGTATGATATTTTTCTCGGTATGGCTATCCGATTACGAAGGCAGTCAGAATACGGTGGCTGCCGATGAAGTCATAGCCATGTTCAGAAACGGAGAATATGCCGATATCGTATCGCATACCGATGTGGTGCAGGCAGGACTTGCCGATGCGTCTTCGTATGAAGAAAAGCTAAGACAGGCCGCTCAGGATAAATCCTTCACATATGTCAAGACATTTTCATATGACAGGTTCGAAAGCCCTTCATATATAATAAAGGCCGACGGGAACGATCTTTGCAAGCTCGTGCTCAAAAAGTCCGACAAAACGAGCCGCTTCGGCTTCAGTCTGTACGAATTTGACTATCTTTCGGATTTTTCGTTCGCGGATGTAAAGATAGTATTGCTGGCTCCGGAGGGCTCGACTCCGAGCCTTGACGGTATAGAGGTTCCCGATGCATTCAAAAAGACTCTGGCGAAGGATCAGCTTTCAGACGCATATACATTGGGCGCCGTAACGGAAATAAACCGTTATGAGATATCCGGCTTGCTGTCGGAGCCCGAAAATGTGGAGATCGCGTGCCGGAACGGCGAAAAGCTTAAGCTTAAGGTAAATTCCGATAACGAGATAGAAGCCGAAACAGTGAATATAACCGTTAATGCGCCTGTGGGATTCACCGTTAAGATAAACGGCGTGACGCTCGGAGATAAATATATCACGAACGCCTCTTCGGATAATCCGAATGTAAAATATATGATAAACGATGACGACAGAGACGCACTGAGCCTGTTCCATACTTATCGTGTCGAAGGCTTCTTCGAAATGCCGACTGTTGAGGTGTACGATGAAAACGGAGATCCTATAGAATGTACATTCAACAGTGAAACATATGTGTATGACGTGGGAGTAAGGCTTTATACATTGCGCGTGCCGTCCGATTATTCCGTATCTGTAAACGGAACGGATATATCGTCTTCTGACAGATGGAAGGTGTCTGGCGAAAAAACAGACGAGCTTAAAAATATGCCCGCGGGATATTTCACCGAGCCTGAAATGATCACGTACAAGGCGGCTTTACTGTCGGGCATGCCGGAAGTGACTGTCAAGAATTATGCCGGAGAGCGTACGGACGTGCAGTATGACGAGGGCAGTATGACGTTCATATGCGATTTTGCGCCTTCTGAGTCCGTAAAGGAAGAATATTCTCAGATAGCTGTAGACGGCGCCAAGGCGTACGCCGCGTTCATGACGAACGATATATCCATGAGCTCTTTCCTGTCGAGGATAATTGAAGGCACTCGTATGTACAGCGACATGAGCGAGTACCGGCAGTATTTTTATACCGATCATAATTCAACGTCGTTTGAAAACACGGAAGTATACGATATGAGGACATATACGGACAATTGCTTCTCGTGCGGAGTCTATTTTGATTACTGGATATACGGTCAGAGGGGAAAGCCCGATTTTCAGGCGAAGCTCGAGACAAATACGAGAATATGGTATATAAAGACAGACAGCGGCTGGAAAATGGCCGATATAGAGATATCGGACAGAAGATAGAATATAAGAATAGAATATATTTATTACTTATCCTTCGGTTTCCCGCCGTACCGATCTGAAAAAATCTCCCAGCATGGATCTGCATATGTCTTTCCTTATGCCGCCGTACACCTTCACAGCCGGATAAAGTATGTTATATACGGTGCCTGCGGCGCCTTCGCGCGTATTGTATGCGCCGAAGTAGAGCTCGTCTATCATGGAAGCGCGTATCGCGCCCGCACACATGGGACACGGCTCGAGCGTGACAAACATTTTACATCCGGTAAGGCGGCGCGTGCCTGTGAAACGCACGGCTTCATTTATGGCATTTATTTCTGCATGCGCGGTGACCGAATCATGAAGCTCCCTCGTATTGCAGGCAGACGCTATGATCGCTCCGCCCTTTACTATAACGCACCCTACGGGCACGTCCGGAAGGCCTGAGGCGATAGAGCTGCGCGCTGCATCTATAGCTTTGTCCATAAAGAACCATATATCCGACATGGTTTGTTTACACACTCACATTATAATTGTCCTGCAGATTGCATCGTCTGCCGCGAGCAAATATTATTTGCTCTTGACTTTCGGTTGTATTATAATCAATCGGCACAGCATATTGCAATATTATTTCACAGGAGCGATGAGCTTTAATGATAAAGATGGAAACAAAAAAACAGGGAGACAAATATACACTTGAGGAACTGTATCGTATAATAGAGCTTCTGCGCTCTCCCGACGGCTGCCCGTGGGACAGGGAACAGACGCATGAATCTCTTATAAAGCCCATGATAGAGGAAGCGTACGAGGCGGTGGACGCGATAAAGAAGAAGAGCCCGGACAAGCTATGCGAAGAGCTGGGGGATGTGCTGCTGCAGGTCATATTTCACTCCATACTCGCAAGCGAGGAGCATGCTTTCGGATTCGACGACGTGACTGACAGATGCGCGCGTAAAATGCTTTTCAGACACACGCATGTGTTCGGAGATGAGGTCGCCGGCAGCGCGGGAGAGGCACTTGCAAATTGGGACAACAGAAAGCTTGAGGAGAAGGGCTTTTCGTCCCTCAGACAGGATCTTGAGGATATACCAGATGTTTTACCGGCACTCATGAGGGCTCAGAAGACAGCAAAAAAGATCAGAAAGGCCGACGAAAAAGAGGGCAGGGAACATTCCGACGGCAAAATGACGTGTAAGGAGATAGGAGAGAAGCTGTACATGCTCTGCAGACAGGCGGATATGTCCGGAATAGATGCCGAGCTCGCGCTCACAGAATATACAGAGGAAGTAATCAGAAATGAGAATAGATAAATTTCTTAAAGTTTCAAGAGTCATCAAGAGACGCACTGTGGCGAACGAAGCCTGCGACGGAGGACGCGTTTCGATAAACGGCAGAGTGGCAAAGGCCGGCTCCGACGTCAAGCCCGGAGATATAATAGAGGTTTCATTCGGGGGCTCAAAGACAAAATTCGAGGTACTCAATGTGGCTGAAACGGTGCGCAAGGAGAATGCCGGGGAAATGTACAGAATAATCACTGAGTGATTTTACACGGAGGTCAATATGAAAATATTCAGTAAGATAACAGCGGCCGTGCTTGCATGTGTTATGACTGCGGTCCTTTTTACCGCCTGCAATGATTCCGAAAAGGAAGCGATAGGAACCGTGAACGGAGTCGTTATGTCTGACGGACTGTTCCTTAACAATTTTGCGACAGAGATTTATGAGGAAAGTGAATCCGGTGATTCGGATATTGATTTTCAGCTCGAGGGCGAGGCTCTGTACAATGAGGTAAAGAACAAGCAAAAGGACGGCAAGTCGTATTACGACATATTCATAGATAATGCGCTCGAAGAATCAAGACGTTTTATGGTGCAGTATCAGATATTCTCTTCGAGGGAGGATTGGCCGTCCGAGTCCGATATCTCGGGTCTTAAAGACTCGGCCGAATCTTATATAGAGCAGATGCTGTCATATGCGGGCGCGTCTCTCGGCGCGACTACCGTTCAGGAAATGGCACAGCTGGGCTACGGAATGACATATGACGATCTGATCGATTATTTTACCGTTTCGAGTACGCTGGCTCAGTATAAGACAAAGCTGCAGGAGAAGATCTCACCCACGGATGACGAACTGAAAGCGTTCTTCGAAGAACATGAAGATGAGTACAAGTCGGTGGAGGTGCGCCATTCTCTTTTGTCTACGGAGGACATGGACGATGATGAGAAGAAAGAGGTTTATGAGCACGCTCAGGAGCTTGTGGCGCAGTACAATGACGGCGAGATAACGTTTGACGACATAATGAAAGAAACAGCGGATGTCGACAGTTCGGGAAATCCTAACAGCGACGGCTATTATGAGGTGGAAGCGGACTCGAATTATGTGACTGAATTCCGGGACTGGGCCCTTTCACGCACGGAACCCTCCGACAAAGCGGAGATCGTGGAAACGACATTCGGTTATCATATAATGATATGCACCAAGATCAACGGTCTCGAGGATGACGATGTTAAAGAGAACGTAGAATCGGCATACAAGATGGAAACGGTCGACAAACAGGCAGATGCCGAGATCGAGGAATATCTGAACAAGGATGAATATAAGCTTAAAGACGTAAACAGGGACTATATAGATAATATAGCGAAAAGGACGTTCACGGGAGATTTTTCGGATGTGGAAGAGTCTTCTTCGGCGCCGGCCGCAACGCCTACGGCCAAACCGGAATATAATGACGCGGATGCCGACGATACGGCAATAGCTGTATTTGACGGAAAGCCGGTACTTAAAGCTTATTATGTGCAGTTCTTCTCTCAGGCCATGAATGAGGCGCTGGCGGATTACGATTTTTCGGATGTCGGCGATTCCGAAGAAGAATTTTACAAGGCTCTCAATGAGATAGTTTACAAGGAATATAAGGACGGACAGACATATCTGGATTATGCAAAAGAACGCGGTTCGGAGCTCCTTACGGATTTTCTTACCGCGAAGAAGATGGCGGAGGATGCAGGCAAGACTCTGTCCGACGATGAAAGATCGTCTCTCCTTTCGGAGCTTGACTCACAGATAGATACGATGCTTCAGTATTACGGCACGTCATACGGTGTTTCAACGAGGGACGAACTCATTGAAACGATGCTGAACGTGAATGTCAATGATTATAAAAACATTTATCTGGATCAGACTATGGTATCGGATTACGCAAACGAACTCATAGACGGTATGAAATTTGAAGAAAGCGAGCTTGACGCTTACCTTAACGAACATAAGGACGAATACAGAGCCGTGACCGTGCGCAGGATCGCCAAAATGCTGGTAGATGAGGACGGCGAGGATATCAGCGATGAGAGCAAGGCGGATCTGCTCGCGCTGCTCGAGCTGCTCAAGGAAAAATATGAAAACGGCGATTCGTCGGAAGCTCTTGCTCTCGGCTATTCCGAGTCAACGGATGCAGGAAGCGCAAAAGGACTTGTGGATATAAGGAAAACTTCATACGGCATACCTCCCGAGGTAATCGACTGGGCATTCCGTCAGACGGAAACAGGCGCCTCGTCTATCATAAAGACAGAGTCATCATATGAGTTTATAATCATTGAGGGATTCACCGACAGCAGTAAGTCCGACGGTCTTGTGGCAAACAGTGACAGCACTTCTTCAAAATCGCTCCGCACGGAGCTTGAAGACGCATACAAGAGTCAGCTGTTTGAAGACAGTGTTGAAAAATATATATCGGATAATTCACTGTCTCTCACCGATATAAACGATGATGTCGTAAACTCCGTTATTGAGGATTATCTGACATACGATCCTAAAACGGTTACGGAATGATAAGCACCTTTTGTCCCGGGGCTGTTTCGGCGCCCGGGATTTTTTTTGCCGTTCGGGAAAGCATACCGGATGATACGGGCAGATCGCCGAAAAAATGGTTTTGACAATTCATTCTGTATATGTGATAATTAGCCTATGTGTGCAAGATAACTTCCTGTTACGGGAATTTCAGGATAATGGTCTTCACCGTCATTTTTTATTAAAGAAAAGAGGTTGCATATGAGCAATAAGGTAACAATTATAGGAGCCGGAAGCGTTGGTTCGACGATTGCCTATACTATGACAGTGAAGGGAATTGCTTCGGAAATAGTACTTATCGACATTAACAGGGAGAAAGCCATAGGAGAAGCTATGGACATTAAGCAGGGAACACCGTTCTGCTGCCCGGTGACCGTTTATTCGGGAACGTATGAAGATGCGGAGGGGTCGGATGTAGTCGTGATATCCTCCGGTATGCCCAGAAAGCCCGGTCAGTCGCGTCTCGATCTTGCGCAGATAAACGTAAACATAATGAAGGATATAGCGCCTCAGATCGCAAAGCATGCGCCCGACGCGCTCTATATAATAGTGAGCAATCCCGTTGACATACTTACGTATGCCTTTATGAAATATTCCGGTCTTCCTCAGAGCAAGATCATAGGTTCGGGAACGATACTCGATACAGCGAGGCTCCGTTACTATCTTTCGGATTATTTCGGAGTGAGCCAGAAGAATATCCACGCTTACGTTATGGGCGAGCACGGAGATTCATCATTTATACCGTGGTCTCTTGCCAAGGTTGCCGCGGTGGGCATAGAGGATTACTGCAGAGGCGTACAGTATAAAGAACAGGGACAGGTGATAACGCCTCCCAATTATGATGAGGTCATAGATTATGTGCGCACTTCAGGCGGAACGATAATCAAATATAAACAGGCTACATTTTACGCCATATCGGTATCGGTGAGCAGCGTATGCGAATCGCTGTTTTCCGGCAAGGATACCATAATGACGATATCTTCTATGATGCACGGCGAATACGGGCTTGACGATGTGTGCCTCAGCCACCTTTTTGTGGTAGGCAGGGACGGTGTGAAGGGCAGCGTAACGCCGACAATGACAGATGCGGAGATCGCTCTTATGCAGAAGAGCGGCGGATTGCTCAAGAATCTCATCAATAATCTCCGTTTCTGATATATTATGTACTGATCATCCGCTGAATATAGGGAGGCAATAGAATAATGGAATACCGTACCGAACGCGACTCAATGGGAGAGATGCAGGTTCCGGCAGATCGCTACTGGGCTGCACAGACGCAGAGAAGTTACCAGAATTTTAAGATCGGCACCGAGGTCATGCCGCGTGAGATAACGCATGCTTTCGGAATCCTGAAAAAAGCCGCTGCGATAGCAAACTACAATCTCGGAAAGCTTGATAAAGAGAAAAGGGACACGATCGTTAAAGCGTGTGACGAGGTCATAGACGGCAGGTTGAACGATCATTTTCCGCTCGTTGTATGGCAGACCGGAAGCGGCACACAGTCCAACATGAACGCAAACGAAGTCATTGCGAACAGAGGTAACGAAATATACGGTTCGAAGCTGCTTCATCCGAACGATCATATAAATATGTCACAGAGCTCGAACGATACGTTCCCGACAGCCATGCATATAGCGGCAGTGATAGGGATCGAAGATGACCTTTTCCCCGCCATGGACAGATTGACAGCCACGCTGAAACGTCTTGAAGCCGAGAATGACGACATAGTAAAGAGCGGACGCACGCATCTTCAGGATGCTACTCCCATAAAATTTTCACAGGAGATAAGCGGCTGGAGGAACATGATCGAGAAAACGAAGGGTATGCTCGAGGCTGCTCTTCCCGGACTCAAAGAGCTTGCTTTAGGCGGTACGGCCGTGGGAACGGGACTTAACGCTCCCAAAGAATTCGGCCCGGAGGTCGCAAAGGTCGTAAGTGAGATTACCGGTAAGTCATTTGTCTCAGCCGAGAATAAATTCCATGCACTGACATCAAAGGATGAAATAGTATTCGCACACGGAGCCCTCAAAGCTTTGGCTGCGGATCTTATGAAGATAGCTAACGATGTAAGATGGCTGGCCAGCGGACCGAGATGCGGACTGGGAGAGATACACATACCGGAAAACGAGCCCGGAAGCTCGATAATGCCCGGCAAAGTGAATCCCACGCAGTGCGAGTCGATGACAATGGTCGCCGTACAGGTGATAGCAAACGACGTGGCAGTGGGAATGGCGGCATCACAGGGTAATTTTGAGCTTAACGTTTTCATGCCCGTGTGCATATACAATTTCCTGCAGTCCGTACGTCTCCTTTCCGACGGTATACGCTCCTTCAATGACAACTGTGTCGCCGGCATAACGGCAAACCGCGATAAAATGAAGCATAATCTTTATAATTCGCTTATGCTCGTCACGGCTCTTAATCCTTATATAGGATACGATAATGCCGCAAAGACAGCCAAAAAGGCATTTAAAGAGAATATATCTCTTAAAGAAGCGTGCGTACAGCTCGGATTCCTCACCGCAGAAAAATTCGATGAGGTCTTCAAGCCGGAGCAGATGGTATAAAGATACAAACCGAAAGGACAATAAATATGACGTACAGTTATTATCCGGGATGCACATTAAAGACGAAGGCCAAGGATCTCGACAGATACGCAAGGCTTTCTGCCGAAGCACTCGGTGTCACACTTGAGGAGATAGAAGACTGGCAGTGCTGCGGAGCGGTATATCCTATGGCGCTGGATGAAATAGCCACAAAGCTTTCGGCCGTGCGCGCGCTGGACAGTGCCAAAAGAAGCGGCAGGGATTTACTGACATTGTGTTCTGCCTGCCATCATGTTATAAAAAGAGTGAACAATGACATGCTCACAAATGACGATATACGTCTTAAAGCAAACAACTATCTAAAGCTTGACAGCGTATACGCGGGTGAGACGAAGGTTGTTCATTATCTTGAAATGTTGCGGGATACGGTAGGCTTTGATAAGATCAGGGCGGCTGTAAAGAATCCTCTTAAAGGGAGACGTATTGCGGCATATTACGGATGTCTCCTTCTGCGGCCGGCCGGTGTTATGCAGTTTGACAATCCGGAGAATCCTACTATACTTGAGGATTTCATAAAGGCCATAGGAGCCGAGCCCGTCATCACGCCTTACAGGAACGAATGCTGCGGAGGTTATACGGTACTTGAAGATAAAAAGATAGCGGAAAGGCGCAGCGGCATGGTGATAGGATCGGCCGCGGCAAAGGGCGCCGATACTGTGATAACGGCATGTCCTCTGTGCCTTTATAATCTTGAGGCAAACGCGCACGGTGAAGGCGCGCCGGTTGTGAAATATTTTACCGAGCTGCTTGCCGAAGCTCTCGGAGTGAAATGAGGAGGAACGGCCTGTGACTGTTAATGAAAAGGAACTTGCGGAGCGAGTGATAGAAATAAGCGGAGTAAACACGAGAAAGTGTATGAAATGCGGCAAATGCTCCGGTACGTGCCCTTCGTATGACGAAATGGAATATCATCCTCATCAGTTTGTGTCGATGGTGGAAAAAGGGCAGATAAAGAAGCTTATGGAATCCAAGTCCTTATGGACATGTCTTTCGTGTTTTGCATGCATAGAGAGATGCCCGAGAAGCGTAGAGCCCGCGAAGCTCATAGAAGCGGTGCGCCTTTGCGTTATAAGGCAGCAGGGTGCGAATCATATGAAAGCTTGCAGCGTTCCGGACAGCATCGATGAGAACATGCCGCAGCAGGCGATAGTCAGCGCTTTCCGCAAATACAGTAAATGACCGGCGGAAAGCGGCAGAATCGAAAGTGAGTGAATATGCAGAGAATCGGAGTATTTGTTTGTTGGTGCGGCAGTAATATTGCGGGCACCGTAGATGTGGAAAAGGTGGCTTCGAGCGTAGCCGGAGAGCCGGGCGTTGTGTTTACGACCAATTATCAGTATATGTGCTCGGAGGGCGGCCAGGGCATGATACGCAGGGCCATAAAGGAGCACGGTCTTACCGGAATAGTGGTGTGCTCGTGTTCGCCGCGCATGCATGAGGCCACATTCAGAAAAACGGCACAGGCTGCCGGACTCAATCCGTATATGGTTGAGATAGCAAATATAAGAGAGCAGTGCTCGTGGATACATAAAGATAAGGACGAGGGCACGGAGAAGGCCGTCATACTTGCTAAGGCTGCCATAGCAAAGCTTAACCTGAACAAGCCTCTTACGGCAGGCGAGAGCAATGTCACAAAGCGCGCTCTTGTGATAGGCGGCGGAATAGCCGGAATTCAGACCGCTCTCGATATAGCCGATGCCGGATATGAAGTGGACATAGTTGAAAAGTCACCTACGATCGGCGGCAGGATGGCGCAGCTTGACAAGACGTTCCCGACGCTTGACTGCGCGGCATGCATACTTACGCCTAAAATGGTGGATGCCGCGGCAAGCGACAAGATAAATCTTTACACATACAGTGAGGTGGAGGCAGTTTCGGGCTTTGTAGGCAATTTTAAAGTCAAGATAAAGAAAAAGCCCCGCTATGTCAACTCGGAGCTCTGTAGCGGATGCGGAGTATGTACCGAAAAATGTCCTTCGCGCAAGGCGCCCAACGAGTTCAATATGGGACTTAACAACAGAGGCGCCATATATATACCTTTCGCACAGGCAATACCGAATGTGCCCGTAATAGACCCCGAGCAGTGCATAAAGCTGAAGACCGGCAAATGCGGTCTGTGCGAGAAGAACTGCACCGCGAAGGCTATAGATTTTACACAGAAAGAGGAGATCATAGAGCGCGAGTACGGCGCGATAGTCGCCGCAACGGGATACAGACCCATTTCACTTGAGAATTTTGATGAATTCGGATATGCGCACAATAAGGATGTTATCACATCTCTTGAGCTTGAACGTCTCATGAATGCCGCCGGACCTACTAAGGGAGTCCTGCTGCGCCCGTCGGACGGCGAGCATCCGCATGAGATAGTGTTCATACAGTGTGTTGGTTCGAGAGATACTTCCGGCTGCGGTAAGCCGTATTGCTCGAAGATATGCTGCATGTATACTGCAAAGCATGCCATGATGATAAGAGACAAATATCCCGATACGAAGGTGCATGTATTTTACATTGATGTCAGGACGCCCGGTAAGAATTTCGACGAATTCTACAGAAGAGCGGTCGAAGAATACGGCGTTGATTATATAAAGGGCATGGTCGGCAAGGTTGCCGAAAAGGACGGCAAGCTGCTCGTACAGGGATCCGATCTGATCTCAAACGAACAGGTGCATATAGAGGCTGATCTGGTAGTGCTCGCGGCGGCCATAGAGCCCGATCCGAGCGTGAGAAACATCGCGACAATGCTCACGGCGAGCATAGATACCAATAACTTCCTTACGGAGGCTCACCCGAAGCTGCGTCCCGTTGAGAGCCCGACAGCCGGCGTTTTCCTGTCCGGAGTGTGTCAGGGACCTAAGGATATACCTGAGACAGTGGCGCAGGCGAGCGCTGCCGCTGCGAAGGTGATAGGGCTTCTTTCCAAGGATAAGCTTACCGGCAATCCGTGCGTTGCACATTCTGACGAGCTTCTTTGCAACGGCTGCTCACAGTGCGCATGTGTATGTCCGTACGGAGCCATTGATTACATCGACAAGGAAGTAAACGATCACGGCAAGAGAGAGGTACGCAGGATAGCGAGTGTAAACGAAGCGGTGTGTCAGGGATGCGGAGCATGCACCGTGACCTGTCCTTCCGGAGCCATGGATCTTAAAGGCTTCACAACAAGACAGATAATGGCGGAGGTTGACGCGATATGCAGGTAAACGATACAAACAAGGAATTCAGGCCGCTTATCGTGGCGTTCTGCTGCAACTGGTGCAGCTACGCGGGAGCGGATCTTGCAGGGTCCAGCAGACTTTCATATCCCGCAGATGTTAAAATAATAAGGGTTCCGTGTTCGTGCCGCGTAAACCCCATGTTTATTTTACGGGCGTTCCAGAGAGGCGCGGACGGCGTCATAATAGCCGGCTGCCACCCCGGAGACTGCCATTACACATCGGGAAATTATTTTGCAAGAAGAAGGATGACGCTTCTGTTCAGCATGCTCGATTATCTCGGCATAGAGAGAGAACGCACGAGAGTAGAGTGGATCTCGGCGGCGGAGGGAGCCAAATTTTCCGCGACTATGAATGAATTTGCCGAAACGATCAGCAGACTTGGAGAGAACAGGAGATTGGAGGATCTGAGATGCAAAGAATAAACGACGATGTTTTAAACAAATGCCGTGATCTCATCGAAAACGGTACGTGCGACAGGGTCCTCGCGTGGGAAGAGGGAGAATTCTGTTACGATGTCACACCCGCTGTCTTCACGGGAGATACACTCGGTAAAATGATATACGATGACTTCTGCGCGGCAAACCAGAGCAAATATCTTATAGACGAATCTCATAAAGAAGGCCGTATAGCGGCGCTCCTGAAGCCCTGCGACACATACAGCTTCAATCAGCTCCTGAAGGAAAACAGGATCAAAAGAGAAAATGTATATGTGCTCGGTGTGCCCTGTGACGGCAAGATCGACGCCGAAAAGGCGCGCGGTCTCGGGATTAAAGGCATACTCGGAGCTGAGATAGACGGCGATACCGTTGCTTTTGAAACAATTTACGGCAAAAAAACATGCTCCAAGAAAGATGTGCTCCATGAAAAGTGCCTGTCATGCAAGGGAAAGAAGCACATGATATTCGACGAGCTCACAGATCCCGAAAAGGAACCGGAGACAGCCGTTCCCGAAAACGGAACCTCCCGTTTTGACGGCGTTTCAAAGCTTGAAAATATGACCGCTGAGGAACGTTTCAGATTCTGGAGAGGAGAGCTGTCACGCTGCATACGCTGCAATGCGTGCAGAAACGTGTGCCCCGCCTGCTCGTGCAGACAGTGCGTATTCGATAATCCGGCTTCGGGCGTATCTTCAAAGGCAAACACAAACGATTTCGAAGAAAATCTCTACCATATAATCCGAGCGTTTCATGTGGCGGGAAGATGCACCGACTGCGGCGAATGCACGAGAGTGTGCCCGGAGAACATACCGCTCCATCTGCTCAACAGAAAATTCATAAAGGATATAAATGAGCTTTACGGCGAATACCAGGCGGGATATGACACAGCGCTCGACGCTCCGCTCACATCGTACACAAAGCAGGACGCCGAGCCCGGCATAGTACATGAAAGGGGCGTAAGATAATGAGTAAAATGTATAAAATATCAAAAGAACGCCTTGATGAGCTGTATGCCGCCGTTTCAGCGGTAAAGAGTCTTTACCTGCCCGTCAGAAGCGGTGAGAATCAGAGTGAATTCAAAAAATGGTCCGATCAGAGCGATGTGTGCCTTGACAGTCTCAATACTGTCAAGTCTGCAAAGGAGCTTTTCTTCCCGCAGAGCGAGAATCTCATATCGTTTAAGGTGAGCGGCAAGGATATAGAGCTTGTAGAAGACAGAGATCCTTCGGAGCCCTTCGTACTATTCGGAGTGCGCGCGTGCGACGCAAAGAGCTTTTCGATACTCGACAGCGTTTTCCTGAGCGATCCCGTGGATACATTTTACAAGAGCCGCCGCGAAAACGGCACGGTAGTGACTCTCGCGTGCAGAGCGCCCGAGGAAACATGCTTCTGCGGCACATTCGGTATAGACGCATCCGATCCCGCGGGAGGAGACGTTAAGACATGGCTCACGGACACGGAGCTTTATTGGGAGGCTGTTTCCGAAAAGGGCGAAGAGCTTACAAAGCTCCTTACGGGTATCCTTTCGGAGGCAGATGCGGACGCGGATACAAAGGCCGTAGATGATCTTAAGAAAAATACAAAGGAGATACTCGCGCGCCTGCCCCTTGCAGACTTAAAGCTTGATTATTTCAGCGGCGACAGATTAAATGAGAAGCTGAACGACGTATTTTACGCGCCTCAGTGGCAGGAGCTTTATAAATCCTGCCTCGGCTGCGGTACGTGTACGTTCGTGTGCCCCACATGTCAGTGCTATGATATACGCGATTTCGACACGGGACACGGAATAAAGAGGTTCCGCTGCTGGGATTCGTGCATGTATTCTGATTTTACCAAAATGGCCCACGGAAATCCGAGAACGAGCCAGCTTGAAAGATTCCGCCAGCGTTTCATGCACAAGCTCGTTTATTATCCGGCAAATAACGGCGGCGAGTATTCCTGCGTAGGCTGCGGAAGATGCCTGGCAAAGTGCCCCGTTTCAATGAATATAGTTAAGGTCATAAAAGCTTTCGGAGGTGAGAAAGCGTGAATAATGATGTATTGATACCTCAGATAGGAATAGTTACCGATATAAGGACGGATACGCCGGACGTTAAAACGTTCAGGGTGAATGCCCCGAAAGGAGGCAAGTGCTTTGAACATATGCCCGGGCAGTGCGCTATGCTCTCAATGCCGGGAGTCGGCGAGGCCATGTTCTCTATAACATCGTCCCCCACGAACCGGGAATTTATGGAATTCAGCATAAAGAGATGCGGCGGTTTTACAGAGTGGCTTCATCAGATAGAGGTGGGTCAGGCCGTTACGATACGCGGCCCGTACGGACACGCATTTCCGGTAGATACGGCGCTTAAGGGAAGGGATCTACTCTTCATAGCGGGAGGGATAGGCCTCGCGCCTCTTCGCTCCGTGATAGATTACTGTCTCGCCCGCCGCTCGGATTACGGTAAAATAGACATAGTTTACGGCTCGCGCTCCGCTGACGATCTGGTAGATATAGACGAGATCAGAAACGTGTGGATGAATGCGGAAAATGTGGATGTCCACCTTACGATAGACAGACCTCAGGAGGGCTGGGAAGGCCATGTGGGATTCGTGCCCGCATACGTAAAGGAACTCAATTTCGATACAGATAAGACGGCGCTGCTCTGCGGACCTCCGATAATGATCAAATTTACGCTTGCGTCTCTTCAGGAAATGGGATATGACAAGACTCAGGTGTATACGACAATGGAGCTTCGTATGAAATGCGGGGTAGGCAAATGCGGACGCTGCAATATAGGCTCCAAATATGTATGCAAGGACGGACCTGTATTCAGATGTGATCAGCTCGACGAGCTACCGAATGAATATTGATGTATTTTACAGAAAGTGAAGGTAAGAAGACATGGAGAACATGGTAAATGTTTTTATAATGGGTAAGAAATATTCCGTTCCTTCGGAGCTGACCATAATGGACGCTATGGAATATGCGGGATATCAGCTTGTACGCGGCTGCGGCTGCAGAAACGGCTTCTGCGGAGCATGTGCCTCTGTTTACAGGATAAAGGGCGATCCGGAGCTCAAGGTAGGCCTTGCGTGCCAGACAAAGGTTGAGGAGAACATGTATGTCGCTCAGATACCGGCTTTCCCGGTCGTGAAACAGACATATGACATAAACGACATACGTCCGACAGAGCAGATAATGATGCAGCTTTATCCGGAGATCTACAGCTGTATAGGCTGCAACGCATGTACAAAGAGCTGTCCGCAGAGCCTGAATGTAATGCAGTACATAGCATACGCGCAGCGCGGCGAATACGCAAAATGCGCGGAGGAATCATTTGACTGCGTAATGTGCGGCATCTGTTCGTCACGCTGTCCTGCACAGATATCACATCCGCAGGTGGCGCTGCTGGCAAGGCGTCTTACGGGCAAATATATAGCGCCGCGTTCGGAGCACCTCGAAAAGCGTGTCGATGAGATAAAAAACGGCGACTATGCGGAGCCCATGAAGGAGCTTATGGCAAAGCCGCTTGACGAGCTTAAGAATATGTACAACAACCGTGAAATAGAGAAATAAGGAGGCGGCAGCATGAGTGACGCATTATATACAAATGAAATGCTTGAATCAATAAAGAAGGTGGAGGCGAGCCGTCCGTCAAGAATAGGATTTGAACCGAGACGAATGACGGCGGATGAAAAGGAAGCTCTTCTTGCCAAATTTCACCCGGATTACAGAAAGGAAAATTTTGAAACGCTCGCTATGGGTCCCAACAAGGGCGAACGTGTACCCGAAGAGCTTGCCTCTTTGCTGCAGGCTCACAGCCGCATAAAGGCAAAAGACGTTGATCTGAAGAATCCCGATTATGACGTCGATGTGCTCGTGATAGGCGGCGGCGGAGCCGGCTCGTCGGCTGCGATAATGGCGCACGAAAACGGTGCGGACGTTATGATAGTTACAAAGCTCCGCCACGGAGACGCCAACACGATGATGGCGGAGGGCGGCATACAGGCGGCCGACAAGGAAAACGACTCGCCTATGATACATTATGTGGACGCTCTCGGCGGCGGACATTTCAAGAATGTGCCCGAGCTTCTTTATAAGCTCGTAACGGAGGGCCCCGGAGCCGTGAAATGGCTTAACGATCTCGGAGTCATGTTTGACAAGGAAGCCGACGGCACCATGATAACTACCCACGGCGGAGGAACGTCCAGAAAGCGTATGCACGCCGCAAAGGACTATTCCGGCGCGGAGATAATGCGTGTACTCAGAGACGAAGTGATAAACAGAGGGATACCCGTTGTCGATTTTACGGCGGCGATAGAGCTCATACTCGATGAAAACGGCAAAGCCGCGGGTGCCGTACTTAAGAATATGGAGACAGGCGAGCTCCTTGTGGCGCGCGCAAAGACCGTTGTGATAGCAACGGGCGGAGCCGGAAGGCTTCATTATCAGGGATTCCCCACATCGAACCATTACGGCGCCACGGCCGACGGACTCGTGCTCGCTTACAGAGTAGGCGCTCCTCTTTTGTATGCATACACACTTCAGTATCATCCCACGGGCGTTGCTTTCCCTGCTCAGATATTCGGAGCGCTCGTTACCGAAAAGGTGCGTTCACTCGGTGCAATGCTCATAAACTCGGAGGGCGAAGCATTCATGCATCCTCTTGAGACGAGAGATGTTTCTGCCGCTTCCATAATACGTGAATGTAATGAGCGCGGCAAGGGAATACAAACTCAGAACGGATACGGAATATGGCTCGACACGCCTATGATAGAGGCTATACACGGCGCGGGAACGATAGAGAAGAGGATACCGGCGATGCTGCGCATGTTCCTTAAATACGGCTATGACATGCGTGAAAAGCCCATACTCGTATATCCTACTCTCCACTATCAGAACGGCGGTATTAAGATAGGTGCTGACGGCATGTCGGATGTTGAGAACCTGTTCGTTGCCGGTGAGGCTGTAGGAGGAATACACGGCGAGAACCGTCTTATGGGCAATTCGCTTCTCGACATAATAGTGTTCGGCAGGAATGCGGGTATAAATGCCGCCGCAAAGGCCAAGACTATAGATAAGACAGGTAAGCTCACTCTTGACCATATAAAGCGCTTCGACGAGGAGCTTAAGGCTGCCGGAATAAAGACGGATAAGGTATCGCCTCAGCTCCTGCCGAGGTATACTCACGGAAATCCCAAATACGAGGCAAAATGATATGGATATACTTAACAATATATTTTCACTGAGCGGAATGACGGTCGTTATATTCGGGGCATTCTTTATAGCGGCTGTGGGTTACGCACTCGGCAGGATCACGATAAAAGGCGTATCGCTCGGCACGGCAGGCGTTTTCCTCATAGCTCTGCTCGTGGGATATCTTTTTACATTGAGCGGTCTTGCGGATATTCCGATACTTAAGAATTTTTACATTGCAGACGAAACGGCGAGCGCCGTTTCGTATTATAAGATGATAGAGAGTGTGGGACTCGTTCTTTTTGTAACGGGAGTAGGCTTCATAGCTGGGCCCAGCTTCTTCAGAAATCTCAAAAAGAATGCCAAGTCATATGTGCTTCTGGGCGTACTTATCGTGGGTGCGGGAGCGATACTGTGCGCGCTTTTTTCAATGATACCGGGAATAGGTTCTCCTTTCGGCACGGGAATACTGTCGGGAGCTCTTACGAGCACGCCGGGCTTTTCCGCGGCCAAATCGGCCGTCGATGAAAGCGCGGAGGGACTTGTGGCATTGGGCCACGCGGTGGCATATCCTTTCGGAGTTGTAGGAGTTGTTTTATTCGTACAGCTCATACCCAAATTCCTTAAGGCCAATATGACCGATGAACGCGCATTGCTGCAAAAAACAGCGAGCGAGGCATCTTCCGAAGGAGAAAAAGGTAAAAGTAAGGGCAAAAAGCTCCTGTCCCTTGACGAATTCGGACTCGGTACGTTCGGGATCGCCGTTGTACTCGGCATACTTTTGGGATCCGTAACGATACCTCTTTCCGGCTCCGGCTTTGCGGGCGCAAAATTCTCGCTGGGAAATACGGGCGGGCCGCTCATCATGGCGCTCATATTGGGCCATTTCGGTAAAATAGGCCGCCTGAGTCTTAAGGTGCCGGATGCCACGCTCCGCGTTTTCCGCGAATTCGGACTGATGCTGTTCCTCATAGGAGCAGGTGTTGAAGGCGGCGTTGAGCTCGTTTCACAGATACAGGCATCCGAATACGGAGCAATGCTCCTGCTGTACGGCTTCCTGGGCGGCGTGGCGATGACGCTGGTGCCCATGTTGGTGGGCTTCATATTCGCCAAGAAGGTGCTGAAGATAAGCCTTCTCAACAACCTCGGCTCCATAACGGGAGGCATGACGAGTACGCCGGCTCTCGGAACTCTCATAGGCGTATCCGGAACGGACGATGTCGCATCGGCGTATGCGGCCACATATCCCGTGGCACTCGTACTCGTGGTGCTCGCATCGCAGCTCATAGCAGTTCTCGTGAAATAAAATACGTATTGACAACGACTGTGCCGTTTAGTAAAATTCCGGTACAGATCAAGTAAAAATGGCTGTGATGTAAATTTATGGCAAAGGAGAACTGATATGAAGAAGATATTGTCATTTGTAGTAGCAGTGTTGGTATTTGCTTCAATGACAGCCGTGCCGGTATTTGCCGATGAGATCGAACTTGATACACCTGTGTATTCGGAGGATTTTGAAGCATACGACGCTTCTGCCGACAAGTTCAATGATTCAACAAAACCGGAGGGCATGGCGCTTACTATAGGCTCTGAAGAAGAAAACGGAGCGTACATAGTAGATAACGGAGTAGGCGGAAGTAAATCTCTGTCGCTTTTCAGACAGGCAGGCCTTAATTTCCCGGGATGTGCCAAGATAGTCGGATTGAATGCCGATTTCAGCGACGCCGAACAGGTTGCGGTTGAATTTTCATTCAATATTAAAGAAATAGGTGCATACGGATTTACCGCTATCATAAACGATTATGATGTAGGCGCGTGGGTGGCAGGTATGCCTTATGTGAGCGTAAAGAGAGCCGATACCGTGCATTTCGCAGGCTGCGGAGATAATGACGGGAAGATCGTATTGTCGGGATTCAATGCCGGCAGCGAAGTGATATCGGCCACATTGGATCTGAACAAGGATTATACGGTGACCGCAGTTTTCACGGTAGGTACCGTGAATTATGATCTGTATCTCAACGGAACAAAGATAGGTTCCTTCGAAAACGGTGTCGGTGCATCCGTAGGAAACGCAGGAAATCCTGTGACAAAGATAGATACGTTCAGACTCGACCACCACGGTTCCGACGCGGAGCATGAGGGATACAGTATTAAAGATACGGTATACTTCGATAATATTAAGATTGCCGCAGTTAAGGAAGCCGGAAGCACAGGAGGAGAGTCGGGCGGTTCGGGAACCGGTGCAGGTACAGGCACAGGCTCCGGAACAGGTTCGGGTACAGGTTCGGGCGCAGGCAACTCTGACACGGGAGATGTGCCGTTCATAGCAATGACATTTGCTTTTGTTGCGGCGCTTGCAATGCTTTTAAAAAAGCGTGCTTACTGATCTTATCGCATCGTATTGAATATTTTAAATGCTTATGCTCATCATTTGAGCATAAGCATTTTTATTATAGTCTGAGTAGTGTCTTCGGGACTGCCGGCCTTCACGGAGTGATCCATCCAGGCCCTGTATATAGGCAATCGTTCTCTTTCAAGGTGAACGAGGTCGCAGGACATTGAAATAGGTCTGCCGGCTACGGGAAGCTCATGAAGAGGTCTGTTGATCATGACAATGGTCCCGTTCTGCCTGAGCAAAGGCAGATTTTCGGGATTCTTTACGACTCCTCCGCCCGTCGCTATTATCTGGCCGCTTTTGCATGAATATTCAGTCAGGACCTTTGTCTCGAGCTCTCTGAAGGCAGGCTCACCCTGTTCTTTAAAAAAGTCACATATCGTCATTCCGATACGTTCCTCGATGATCGTGTCTATATCAACAAAAGGTCTGTCAAGCTCTTTTGAAAGGCAGGCGCCTATCGTGCTCTTGCCGCAGCCGGGCATGCCTATGAGTATCACGTTTTTTGTGATGGATTCGATTTCTGCTGATATCTTTTCTATGCAGGAATCGTCTATACTGCTGCCCGTAAATATCTCACACGCTTTTTTTGCCTGGACAACGAGCATGGCAAGACCGTTTACGGCGGGAATACCTGCCTTTTCGGCGTCGAGTATGAGCTTTGTCTTAGACGGATTGTATATAAGATCGATGACTCCGAGACAGGATACAAAACGGCTTATGTCCAGAGGAGCCTTTCCGTTATCGGGATACATGCCCACAGGCGTTGTATTGATGATATATTTTGCATCAGAATGGCGCTCGTACAGATTGCCGTAATTGTTCTCGCCGGTGCGTGATATCGTTATCACGTCGGACGCACCGTGGCTTTTTAATACGGCGCGCACAAAGCCGGATGAACCGCCGCTCCCGAGCACAAGTATTTTACCGGAGGAAACATCGAAACCCGTTTTCTCAAGTATATATTCAAAGCCGAAATAATCCGTGTTGAAGCCCTTTATGCCGCCCCCGGGAAGACGCACGAGCGTGTTCGTGCATTCGCATGAGACCGCCGTGTCGGAAAGCTCGTCGCAAAGAGCATATGCGGTTTTTTTGTACGGGATCGTGACATTTAAAGCGTCCCACGGCCCGGTTTTAATAAATTCTTCGACTTCTTCGGGAGATTTTTCAAAAAGCTCATAGCTGTATGATGCGAGACGGCTGTGTATGAGCGGCGAGAACGTGTGCGGAAGCTTCTCTGCGAGAAGTCCGCACTTAAGATCTGAGTCTAAAATGCAATCTCCCATGTTATATCATCTCCGAATAGCTTCCAAGATATCTGAACTCTTCGCAGAGCCCGTCAAGCTCACATACGAGCTGTATGAATTCCTTCGAATAAACGGAAGTGTCAAGATCAAAGTAAAACATGAACTCAAAATCTCTGTCGGGTATAGGCCGGCTTTCAAGCTTAACGAGGTTGATGCCGAGAGCATAAAATCTGGCGAGCACTCTGTAAAGCGCTCCCGGCTTATGCGATATTATCATCATAAGGCTCGTTCTGTCGGAACCGGGATAAATTTCAAGATTTTTTGATATGCATATAAAGCGCGTGTAATTGTTGCCCTTATCCTGAACGGACGACGCGAGGCAGTCGAGCCCGTAAAGAGGCGCGCACGAACGCGACGAGATCGCCGCTATGTCGTTCCTTTCGGATTCTGCCACCGTTTTGGCGGCAATAGCCGTATTTTCAACGACATTTACCTTGACATTTCCCAGAGAATTTATAAAACCGGTGCACTGCGCGAGCGCATGCTCGTGTGAATATATTTCACGTATATCCGAAAGCTTGACGCCCTTCTTGGCGAGCAGATTGTGATCTACCTTAATGCGAACGCTCCTTACTATATAGAAGTTATAATACATCATAAGGTCGTATATCTGCTTTACGGAGCCCGCGGTACTGTTTTCTATCGGAAGCACGCCGTATTCGCACATGCCTTTATCGATTGAAGCAAAGACGCCCGCAAAATTATTGAAATACATGATCCTCGGTATGTGAAACAGCTTTTCGCACGCGTGCTGTGAATATGCGCCTTCAACGCCCTGGCACGCGACTGTGGCGCAGGGCGGGAATATTTTAGCCGTATTGTCTATGGCATATGAAACCTTTTCCTGAAGATTGGAGGAAGGAAATATCACTTTGTCCTGATACGAGCGGCTCAGTTCAAAGAGCAGGGAGTACAGCACGCTGGTGTATGATTTAAAATCTTCTTCGGATTTGTTTATCAGGTCGCTCAGCTTGTCGCGCTCTCTCTGCACATCCTGCACGGGGAGATTCCGGGATTTTTTAAATTCCGCTATTTCAGCCGAAATGTGCATGCGCTCCTGAAACAGACGTATTATTTCATCGTCGGTCTTATCGATCCTGTCCCTCAGCCCGGAAAGGGGAGTACACGTTCCCGGTTTCGATCCTTTCTTATCCATCTCAAACACTTCCTTCATTAATTTCGTTCTTTATCATATCATACAGCGCTATCGCCGCGGCCGCCTCGACGCAAGGCACTGCCCGCGGAAGAATGCACGGATCGTGCCTGCCCTTTACGGACAGGGCGGTATCTTCAAGAGAAGAGAGCTTAACGCTCTGCTGTACCGCACCTATGGAAGGTGTGGGCTTCACCGCTGCCCTGAATATGATCGGCATACCCGACGTTATACCGCCCAGTATGCCACCGTGATTATTCGTAACAGTGCGTACCTCGCCGTTTTCAACCGTGAAAGGGTCATTGTTTACAGAGCCAAGCTCCGCGCATCCGTCAAAGCCGCTGCCGAATTCGATACCCTTCACGGCAGGTATCGCGAAAACGCACTGTGATATAACATTTTCCATGCCGTGAAACACAGGTTCACCTATGCCGACAGGCACGCCTATTATAGCACATTCTATGACGCCTCCGATAGAGTCGCCCTTAATTTTACAGTCGCGTATCAGACCTCTCATTTTTTCGTCCGCCTCAGCGCTGAGCACCGGTAAAATGTTGGCGTGTATCCTGCGCATATCTTCTTCGCTCACGCGGCAGGGATCGAAATGAATATCGCTTATGTTTCCTATGCTCTGAATGTGAGCGCCTATTTTAATGCCCGCCCTGCCCAGCAGCTGCATGAACAGGCCTCCGGCTATGCAGAGGGGCGCCGTCATCCTGCCCGAAAAATGGCCGCCGCCTGTCGGATCCTCAAAGCCCTTGTATTTCACGTGGGCGGTATAGTCTGCGTGACCGGGACGCGGCACATCGGAAAGAGATGCATAATCGGAGGGGCGTGTGTTCGTATTTTTGATGATCGCAGTTATGGGTGAGCCGCAGGCGGTACCGTTTACAAGCCCGCATATAAATTCGGGCGCGTCCGCTTCCTTCCTCGGCGTTGAAAATTCCGAATTGCCGGGCGCACGCCTTGAAAGAAATGCAGCGAGCGCTTCCGTGTCCGGCCGGAATCCGGCGGGTATGCCCTCTATCGTAACGCCGATGGCATCGGAATGCGACTGGCCGAAGATTGAAATATGTATGTTGCTTCCGAATGAAAAAGACATTTTAACACTCCCGATCATTATTGAGTTTCTCAAGATCATCCCAGAATCCGGGATACGATTTTCTTACCGCCTGCGCATCCTTAATAGTCACACTGTTTTCGGATACGCACGAGGCTATCGCCGCGGTCATGGCTATGCGGTGGTCGTTCCGGCTGTCGGCGCATCCCCCTTTAAGAGAAAAGCCGCGGCGGGAGCTCACACCGTTGATGATGAGCGAATCGTCTGTCGCCGCAATATCGGCACCGAGTCCGGAGAGCAGCTGCGAAACGGCCTCGAGCCTGTCGCTTTCTTTGAGCTTGAGCCGCGATGCCCCGTATATGAGCGTCCTGCCTTCTGCGCATGCTGCCGTGAGGGCGAGCACGGGAACAAGGTCCGGTATGTCGGAGGCATCTATTTCGATACCCCTGAGCGTTGAAGGGAAAACGCGTATTTCGTTTTCGGAGCGGTGAATTTCGGCGCCGAAACGCTCCAGTATTTCAATGACCGCCTTGTCACCCTGCTTCGATCTTTCGGAAAGACCCGTTACACCTACGGGATGCTTACCTATCGCTCCGGCGCAGAGCCAGAATGCGGCATTGGACCAGTCTCCGTCCGCGCAAAATGTATTGTTTCCCGCCGCGCGGCATACCTGCGGCGCGCTCTCGATTGTGAACATATTGCCGTCTTCTGTTATATTTATCCCGAATTCTGACAGTACGTCAAGCGTCATGTCAATGTACGGGCGCGATTCGAGCCTGCCTGTAATGATTATACTGCTTTTAACTCCGGAAACGGGAAGGGCGGTGAGGAGACCTGTTATGTATTGCGATGAAACGCCGCCGTTTATCGTAAAATCTCCCGGCTCGAGTATGCCGCTTACTTTAAGGGGAACGCTGCCCGGCTCCGATATGCGGCACCCGTGCCTGATGAGCTCTTCTCTCAGCGGAGACAGAGGCCTTTGAGGAAGCCTTCCTTCGGGGTAAAATTCCGCACAGACGCCCAGAGCGCACACTACCGGGAGCATGAAACGGAGCGTCGAGCCGCTCTCACCGCAGTAAAGAGCGTACGGTTCTTTGTTTAAAGCATCCCGCGGTATGCATTTTACGGTGATCTCGTTTTCCTTTACATCTGTTTCGGCGCCGAGAGCGCGTATGCATGAAACGGTGGCATTTATATCGTCCGAAAGGCTGCCGGAATATTTCACCGTCGTAGTACCGGCATAAAGCGCTGCGGCTATTATAAGTCTGTGTATATGTGATTTTGACGCTATGGCAGGTATGCTGCCTGACAGGGACGGGCGGTCGAGAGTTACTGTCATACGGCGCGCCCCCTCTTAAAATGCGGCGCGGCCACATTGTTCACGCAGGAGCCTTTTATAAATGCCTCCAAATTGCCGTAAACTATATCCATGAGCCTTGTGCGGGCTTCCAGCGTGGCCCATGCCACGTGCGGCGTTATGATGCAGTTATTTAAGCCGAAATAAGGGCAGTCATCCCGCATAGGCTCGTTTTCGAGCACATCTATTCCGGCGCCCGCTATCCTGCCGGATCTTAGCGCCGCGGCAAGAGCGTTTTCGTCTATCACGCCGCCTCTTGAAGTATTGATGATATAAGCCGACGGCTTCATTTTATTAAGAGCCGTTTCATTTATCATATGGCGCGTATCCGGCGTGAGAGGGCAGTGGAGCGATATGAAATCGGAACGCTCAAGAAGGCTGTCGAATGAAACGCATTCGTAGGGGCACACGGAGGGCTCTGTCCTTGTGAATATGAGAGGATGCATTCCGAAAGCGGCGCCTATTTCAGCCGTTTTTTTGCCTATGGCGCCGTATCCGACTATTCCGAGATTTTTACCGGCAAGCTCTGTCATGGGATATTCGAGATAAGTGAAGCTGCTTGCGCTCATCCAGCCTCCGTTTTGGACCGATGCGTTGTATGAGACCGTATTTGAAGCAAGATTGAGAAGAAGCGAAAATGCGTGCTGCGCGACCGACATTGTCGAGTATCCGGGAGCGTTGCACACGGCGATGCCTCTCTCCGCCGCCGCTTTCGTATCAATATTGTCGTATCCTGTGGCAAAAAGACCGATATACACAAGATCGGGACATCTGTCCATAACATCCGCTGTAATGCGGGCTTTATTGCATATCACCGCATCCGTGCCGGAAAGGACATGCGGAAGCTCCCGATCCGGAACCACATCGAAAACACTGAGATCTCCGAGATCGCTCAGTCTGTTTATGTCGATATCGCCTCTTGTGACTGTACATCTGTCAAGAACGGTTATTTTCATAGCGGCTTCATACTCTCCTTAGCGCTCATTCACGGTATTTCACGCGCGTAAAATGTCTATCTCATATTCGGCGGCCGTACTTTCGGGTGAGCCTGCCAGATATATGTAAGCTTTGAGGTGCATTTTATCAACGCTGTCAATGTTGCTGCCGGCGGTGAGCTTTATCGAAGTGGCGATCGTTTTTTCGTTTACGTCGCCTTCCTCGATATGGCTGTACCATTCACCGGGCGTCTGATGCACATCGTCATATATGTAAAATTCTACATATTCCGTGTCAAGCTTCGTGTCGGCGGGCGATTTTATGTCTCTCGTTATCTTTTCACCGGATTTAAGAAAAATATCAACCGTGTACCCTATCTTAACGTCATCTGAGGCGGAAAATACGGACCACGCCGCATTCCATATCGACGAAAAGCCGCTGCCCGTGAGAAGCTCTGCGGAGGACGCTATCGACTCATAGCATTCTATATCCTGACCGGCCGTCCACTGTATTTTGTGAGAATCCCGTACGAGTACGCGGTCACCGTCTTTTTCAATGTATATTCCGATCACGTTCGGAGTACCCTCCGGGAAAACAGGCTCCGGAGTCTGAACTGCGGGTGTCTGTGAAGAGGCCTGAGGATCGGTCGGAGAAGGGGACAGAGGAAGCGTCGGTGAATGTATCTGCTGTGCGTATGAAGAAATGACGGGCGGCTCGGCGCCCGGCGCTGTGCTGCGCGCGCGGCACGAGACAGCTGCAGAAGAGCATAGAACGAGTAATAAAACAACGTACAGCTTAACACTGAAATTACGGGAAAACATATAAAACAACCCCAAACCTGTAAATACTGCTCCTGATGAGAAACAGTTAAAAGTTATTATATCATGCGATAATTTAATTGTCACACAGAAAATATACGGAAAATATCAGACTTATTCTTATACATTTTTACAAAACAAATTATTAACACAAAAATCATATGTTAAGTGATTGCGTCAATTAAGCGTATCGTATATAATACCCGCACACGTATAAATAACAGGCTTTACAATTAAGTCGGAAGGAGATTGATAATGAAAAAAATTGCTGTTTTTGTTCTGAGTGTACTGCTTTTTGCGTCGAACATTGGTATTACCATTTTTGCGTCTGCTGACGACCGTACATACAAGTACGAGCGCACCGAAGCGGAAATTTCCGATGTAGTATATCAGGACTATGAAGATTATGATGCCATGGAGGACTGGTCGAAGGACACTGATGTGGATGCTTCGGGTCGTGTTCACGGCTTTTTCTCGTTTATGGGTATCGATCCCGACGCGGGAGTATTCATTACGGACAAGGAGCCTATATCGGGAGATCTGTCAATGCAGATGAAAGGACGTATAGATGCAAGGCGTTGGACCATAGATACAGAGGTTCCTTTTTATACGACCGATTCCGACGGATATGTTATGGAATTCAGGGTAAGATTTGATACGATGCCTGCGGGCTCGTCTTTTGCTTTGAAAATATCCGATGTGAATTCGCAGCCGCATGACAATGAAAACGCCGAGAATCCCATAATATCTTTTTCGGCGAATGACAACGGCAAGGTAAGCCTTAAGAACCTCAGCGGAACAGAGCTTGCCGTACTTGATATGAACAAGGCTTATATGGTGTCAGTCGTATGCTCTTTGGATACTTCGGATTATTATGTATTCCTGGATGAGCAGTATATACCGGCAAGTCACTCCGAATTCAACTGCGATTTTTCACAGGTCAGCGCAATAAGATACGATCTCACATCGGGCGCCGAGATCACGATCGACGATATATTGATCGACGGATGTGATATCAAGACCGTAAGTGATGAGGAAACACCGGCACCGGCAACACCGTCGGAAGATACTGCCGAGCCCACAGGCTCTGATTCCGGAAACGGCTCCGGTTCTGCAAACGGCTCCCAGACAGTAACTCCGAAACCGGCTGCCGCTACTCCTACTGCTGCAGGCGACGTTTCCGGATCGGGTAACGTAAACATAAAGCTCATAATCATCATAGCGATTGCCGCTTTGATCGTTGTGGCCGCAGTAGTCATCATTCTGGTCGCGGTTAAGTCAAAAAAGAAAAAGAAAAAGAAATAAAAAAACAGGACTGCAAAAGGCTTCGGCACAGTAAGAAAGTGATTTTCGAAGTAATGGGAAGGTACAGTTTCAGGCTGCACCTTCCCATTTTTTACAATGACTCTATGGCGTCTGCCAATTTATCAAGAGAGGCGTTGTCAAAAAGCTCTACGGTACCCTTGTCGCATGCTGCGGCCAACTTAGGATCGATGGGGAGCTTAGCGGTCACTGATATGCCGTATTTTGAAGCGATCTCTTCTATGTGGCTTTCGCCGTATATATGGTGCTCCGCGCCGCAATCCGGGCATTTATAATATGACATATTCTCTACTATACCGAGAACCGGTACGTTCATGAGGCGCGCCATATTTACCGCTTTTTCCACTATCATTGACACAAGCTCCTGAGGGGACGTTACGATGATTATGCCGTCCACCGGGATGGACTGAAATACAGTAAGCGGCACATCGCCTGTTCCCGGGGGCATGTCCACGAACATATAGTCAACATCCTCCCACACAACATCCGTCCAGAACTGCTTTACGGTTCCCGCGATTATGGGACCGCGCCATACGACCGGATCGGTCTCGTTCTCAAGCAGAAGATTGAGCGACATTACTTTTATCCCTGTTTTTGTGCTGACAGGATATATGCCTGTTTCATCTCCCGTGGCCTTTTGCCTTAGCCCGAATGCCTTCGGTATAGAAGGCCCTGTTATGTCGGCGTCAAGTATTGCGGTCTGATGATCTTTTCTTCTCATATTCACGGCCATGAGCGATGTCACTAAGGATTTGCCTACGCCCCCTTTGCCGCTGACGACCGCGATCACTTTTTTTATGTCAGATCCCGCGTGCGGTTTCTCTAAAAATGATGTTTGCTCCTGATCCCTGCTCGGGCAGCTTGCCCCGCAGCTCTCACAGTTATGTGTACACTCTTCACTCATTGTAAAACATCTCCGATCGGTATGATTATTGTTTACAATAGTATATCACATTTTAAGGCAGTATATATCGTTAATTTTTATAGCCCATTGTCTGCCTGTTGACGTATATCATGCCGCACCCGTTTCAACAAGTTGTTTTATCCAAAGTGTGAACATTTCATCTTTTTTCAGCTTTTGAACTGCACGTGCTATCCACGCTCCTACCATATTGGGCTTGACGCCGTGCATATCTGCGATCTCGGCTCCCGAATATCCGAGGCATTTCAGCTCCAAAGCCTCAATACCGCGGCGTGCCGTGCCGCGGTATTCCTTTTTAAGGGTATCAAGGAGCATAAATATGTCGTGATCGGACGAATTCTCAAAACAGGGAAGCTCTGCCGACATGCGCTCTACCGTGATTTCAGGTATGTCATATAAGCTACAGTATTTTTTGTGCTTGTTGTAGAGGCTGCCGCAATATGACATTAATCCGTTTGTAATGACCTTGTCGGCGTATGTTACAAAGCCTGCGGTGCTTGCCGTGTTGTACGTTAGGGCAGCTCGGCACAAGAGAAGGCACGCCTCCTGAAAAATATCATCATATTCAAAGCCGTATATGTTTTGGTTATAAGATATTTTTCTGTATATCAGGCTTTTCAGCTTGGGCATATAGCATTCTGCCAAAACGCGCTGGTCGTCATTGAGCTGAGTCATATATGTCAGTCCTTCTGATCTTATTATATTTTCTGAAATCGGTCACCGCAGATATCATGAATATTACGGTGATTATGAGACATGCCGCAGAACTTGAGACGCTGTCTCCCGTTTCAGGTATTTCCGGAACGGGCGGCAATATCTTCACTGTCTGCCCCGAATCCTCTATATCAGCGTGT
>CANQOI010000030.1 GCA_947625435.1 uncultured Clostridia bacterium
GCCGACATCCTCACGGGCGAAGCTGCTCCTGTCGATAAGATCGAATACACAGCCGTAAGAGGCGTTGAAGGTATCAAAGAGGCTACAGTCAATGTTGCTGGCAAGGAGATAAAGCTCGCCGTAGTGAGCGGACTCGGAAATGCGAGAAAGCTGCTTGACAGCATACGCGCAGGCAAAGCCGATTACCACTTCATAGAGATCATGGCTTGCCCCGGCGGATGCGTGAACGGAGGCGGACAGGTGATACAGCCGTCCAATATCAGAAGCTGGACAGATCTTCGCGCCGAGAGAGCAAAGGTCATATACGATGAGGACAGAGATCTTCCCATTAGGAAATCACATGATAATCCTTTCATCAAAAAGCTGTATGACGAGTATTACGGTGCGCCCGGAAGCCATCAGGCACACCATGACCTGCATACTCATTATCAGGCAAGAGCCAATTATTGAGTGATATGTTATAATTACCGTTATAACATATGAACAGACGATTCTGAACCGGATGCCGCATTCAAAAGCGGCATCCGGTTGTTCCTATATTTTCGCTTTTCTTCCTTTTTTGTTCATAATATTCATATTATTCATATTGAAGCTGTCGTATACATATAGTAAAATGTGTGGGAAAAGTTTGGAGAGTGAATATATGAATAATAAAGATATTGGATCGAGGATTCAGATCAAACCTTCTACGTTTTTAAATCCTGTACCGGTTGTCATGGTCACATGCGGGGACATGGAACATGCGAATATAATCACTCTCGCATGGGTCGGCACAGTGAATTCTGAACCTCCCATGATCTCCATATCTGTGAGAAAAGAAAGATTTTCACACGATATCATCAGATCTTCGGGCGTTTTCGGAGTCAATCTCGTGTCTGAGGATATTGTAAAGCAGTGCGACTACTGCGGTGTAAGATCGGGCAGAGATACGGATAAATTCGCAGAAACGCATCTCACAAAATTCAAAGGCGAAAAAGTAAATGTACCGCTCATAGCAGAATCGCCGGTGTGTATTGAATGCAAGGTAGCGGATATATCGGAGCTCGGATCCCATGACATGTTCATAGGGAGCGTAGAAAATGTGTCCGTTTCCGATAAGCTTTTTGATCAGAAAGGGGCCATCGATCTTTCGAGGGCCGGGCTTGTGGCATATAATCACGGCGAATATTATGTTCTCGGCGATCGCGTCGGATTTTTCGGCTTTTCGGTAGCCGGCAGGGATGCACTTAACAGACGTATGAAGAAGTAAGGCAGAAATATATGCAGGAAACACGGAGGTATGATATCATGAACAAAAAGAGTTACAGGATCTTAATTGCAATTATTATAATTGTACAAGCCGCGATCGCTCTGTCGGGCTGTTCTATTTTCCCGACGGAAGAGGAACCGGACGTTCCGGCGCTGAAGACGCCGAAGCCTATAGAATATTCATTTTACCAGGTAAAGAAAGGGACTCTTACCAGCAGCACGGCGGGAATAGGAACGGTTAACTCTATATATTATACCGCACAGTCGTTTCCGGTAAACGGCAGCAGGTTCAAGGCTCTTTATGTTGAGCTCGGTCAGTATGTTAAAGAAGGCGACCTGCTCATGGAGCTTGATAATTCCGATCTGGAGATAGATTATCTTCAGGCGGAGCTTGCCTACGAAAGGCAGAAAATGGTCTTTGAGGATCAGCAGGCACAGTACAATAACGGCAGCATTTCGGATACGGCATACAGAGTTGCGGAGCTTGAACTGGAAAACGCCCGTAAGCAGTACGAATCGATAAAGGCAGCATATGAGGGTACGAAGCTGTATGCCAAGGTGTCCGGCAAGGTCGTATACATAAACAGCGCATACACGGCGGCTACTGAAGCAAAAGAGATAGTAGCCGGTGAAACGATGATAGCGATAGACCCGGAAAATCCGGATTATATATATCTTGAATTTGATAAATCCGGCACTGTCACCGAAAATGCGCCTCAGCAGTTCCGCATAGGAGCAAAGCTCACGCTCACGCTTCTTGACAACGCGGGTAAACCCGTGGTAGGAGTAGATCAGTTCCAGGGCACGGTCGTGAGTATAGATTCACTGGGGGCTTCGGCCGACACATCGAACAAATATTATTGTAAAATGGAAAATCCTCCCGCAGAAGTTGTGGTCGGATCCTCAGTAAGATATGATTATACCGAATATTCCATAGAAGACTGTCTCATCATACCGACATCTGCTCTTTATGAGTTTAACGGAAATCAGTTCGTATACATGCTTGACAGCGATACGAATCTGCGCGTGCAGGTACCGGTACAGATAGGATACAGAACATCATCACAGGCGCAGGTGTTGGACGGATTGAAGGCCGGAGATGTTATTATAGATAAGTGACGGTGCGCGGGCTATGGTTAAATCAGTATTTAGAAAAATAGCTAACAATTTCTGGCTTTTTTTCTGTTTGATATTAGGTTCACTTCTTATAACGGCTATACTCGCGTCTATTCCCATATATTCGGACGGCGCTCTGAGAAAGATGCTCACAGTGGAGCTTGACAATTTTTCGGAATCGGGCGACGGATACATTTCACCGGGAGAGATATATACCGAAATGAATTTCCGCGGAGAATATTCGCCATCCGGTATAAAATCCGTTATAGAAGAGACAAGCGACAGATTCGAGCGGGAATTCAATGAGTGCACTCTTAAGAAGAACAGCTCATTTCACAGGGATTCCGTGGGCGGACTGATAACCCTTGACCCGTCCATACAGGGCTATCCTTATACGCTTCAGCATTTAACGGGAATTGAGGATCATATAAAGATACTCGCCGGACGTATGTATGATGACAGCATACAGGAAGACGGAGTGATCGAAGTCATAGTTTCGGCGTCCGAATATAACAATAACTATTTCACTTTGGATACCGTATATCAGATGTCTCAGGGACAGACCGAATATTCTCCTGTTTTCAGTTTCCGCGTGGTGGGTGTTTTTGAGCCGGATTACGGTGCGGTCGATTATTGGCATTCAAATGATATAAGCGGCGCGTTCAGGTGCGTACTTGTTTCATCGGACAGTGCGTTCAACGATTATTTTATGAACGATATGAATGCCGGGAGCATAACGTCGTCTTCATGGTGCTATAATATAAATTTTTACGGACTTAAGGGATCGGAGCTGGACCCGTATATGCGGCTCAGAGAGCATCTTACCGATTATGTGAATTCCCTTTACGAAGGCACCACGGAGCTTTCCGTACCCGTTCACAATACGCTGTCTTCCTATATGCGTAAAAGCAATATGCTGCAGCTCACGATGTGGATAGTAAACGTACCCGTGTTGATAATGCTGCTGTATTACACTTATATGGTGGCCAAAATGATAATAGACGATGATAAAAATGAAATATCATCGTTAAAATGCAGGGGAGCATATCCTTTGCAGATATTTTACAGGTATTTTATAGAATGCGGGATAATCACGGCCTTTTCTCTCATCGCGGGTCCGCCTCTCGGATACTTTATGGCGCAGATAATAGGTTCCGCCAACGGATTCCTTGAATTCGTGAACAGAACGGGGCTTGATATATCCCTGCCTCTGTCATCCTATCTTTATGCGCTCATTGCGGGCATAGTATTCATGATAATGGTGCTCATACCTGCCTACAATGCCACTAAGACAACGATAGTACAGCACAAGCAGAAAAAGGCGCGCAAGAACAAAAAGCCCTTCTGGGAGAAGGCATTTTTCGATGTGATAATGCTGGGTGTTTCATCGTATCTTATATATCTTTACAGAAACACGGACATCATCAATATGATAATGCCGGAGGATAATCAGGATATGTCCGTCTATTTCATATCGACCGTATTTATTTTCGGATGCGGTATGTTCTTCCTGCGCATATATCCTTATATTCTAAAGCTCATATATCGTTTCACGGCCAAAAAGCTTCCGCCTACGCTGTATGCGGCTTTTGTACAGGTGTCCAGAAACGGTAACGAAAACAGATTCCTTATAATGTTCCTCGTGCTCACTATGTCAATAGGCATTTACAGCTCCAATACTGCGGGTGTCATAAATATGAACGCGGAGGATATCGCAAGATATAAAATAGGCGCGGATATTACAATAACACCCGACTGGAACTCGGATGAAGCGGATGCCGGAACGGATGAGGGCTCCGGCGAGGATGCGGATCTGCCTGCCGGGTATATGACATTTTCGACCGATTCCTTTATGGCCGCCGACGGCATTGAAGCATCTACGAAGGTCGCGAATCTCAGGGGTACATTTGCAAGACGCCAATATTTCAACGAATGGGAGAGAAATGTACGCGTTATGGCGATCGAGCCTTATGAATTTACGCAGGTATCGTGGATAAGGCCCTCTACATTCAATAAAGATCTTCACTGGTACTATTACATGAATCTGCTTCAGGAATTTCCCACAGGCGTGCTGATATCGAGCGCTCTTGCGAAATCCTGTGATGTAGGTGTAGGCGATTCCATTGAGCTGAGCTTCCTCAACACGAGGATAGGCGATCAGCTTTATCCGGATACTTCTCTGTACATATTCGGTATATTTGATTACTGGCCGACATTTTACAGCGGATATAAATACGGGGAAGTCACGGATTTCATGATAGTGGCGAATCTCGACTACATGCTCACGCTTGACGATTCCATAGAATACGATGTATGGTTCAAAAAATCGGACGATGTTTCGGCTGATGCCATATATGATAAGTGGAAGGCTGACGGACTTACCGAAAACGTGACTCAGATAGAGGACTACAGATCGTATCTCAATACGGAGAAATCGGATTCGCTCGTAATGGCTCTTAACGGACTTTTCTCTATGGGATTCGTAGCCACCATGATAGTCAGCTTTATGGGATTCCTGCTGTACTGGCTGCTGAGTGTCAGAAAGCGCAGGCTGCAGTTCGGAGTACTCAGAGCAATGGGTCTCAGCAAATTCAAGCTGTCTCTTATGCTCTTCTGGGAGCATCTGATGACCTCCGGCGTTTCAGTATTATTCGGCATCTTCGTGGGATATCTTACATCGTGGCTGTTCCTTCCCATACTTAAGATAACATTCAAGACCATGCTGCCTCTCACGCTTTCGTATAATACATCGGACAATATAAAAGTGTACATACTGGTTGCGGTCATGATTCTCAGCGGTGTGATCATATTGTCAAGGTATATAAGCCGGCTTAAGATAAATGAAGCTGTCAAGATAGGGGAGGAATGACATATGAGCGATAAGATACTGAGGCTTGAAAATGTTGTACGTGATTTTAAACGTCAGACGGAAGTGATCCACGCCGTGAAGGGAGTGTCTCTCGAATTTGAAAGAGGTACGTTCAATATCCTCTGCGGCCGCTCCGGCTCCGGTAAAACGACTCTCCTTAACATGGTGGCTGCCATAGACCCGCCCACGTCCGGTAAAATATATTTTGAAGAACATGACATCACCGGTATGAGCAGCGCCGAAAGAGATGACATAAGGCGCAGAAAGATAGGGATCATCTTCCAGAATACCGCTCTTATTGCTCAGATGTCGGCCATAGAAAATGTTGAGTTCGCTCTTTCTATAGCGGGCGTGCCGGCGTCCAAGAGAAGGGAGCAGGCCATAGAATGGCTTGACATGATGGGTATAAGGGAAAGAAGGAACCATATGCCCGCCGAAATGTCGGGAGGAGAACAGGCCAGAGTCGCCATAGGCAGGGCTCTTGCGCACTCTCCCGTATTGCTCCTTGCCGATGAACCGACATCGGAGCTGGATTCAAGAACATCTTTCAGAGTCATAGATATGTTCAAGGATCTGGTGACAAAGAAAGATCTTACGATAGTGATGACGACACATGATGTAAATATAATGGATGCTGCCGATCATATATTTACAATGGAGGACGGTGTGATAATAGATGCCAAGTGAACCGATCATTTTTTGCGAAAATCTCGTAAAGCTGTATAAAATAGGTGACATTGAAGTCATGGCGCTCCAGGGACTGGATCTCACCGTTGAAGAGGGTGAAATGCTCGCCATCATAGGAAACAGCGGCAGCGGCAAATCCACGCTCATGAATGTGATAGGCGGACTGGACCGTCCCACCGCCGGTAAGATCCATGTTAACGGCACTGATCTTCTCAAGCTTTCCGATAAAGAAATGATGAATTATATGCGTGAAACGATAGGCTTCGTGTGGCAGAATACTGCGCGCAATATGGTGCCGTATCTTAACGCTATAGACAATGTCAAGCTCGTTATGCAGATGGCAGGCAAGCTTGACGTAAACCGTGCAAACATGCTGCTCGAGGTCGTCGGTCTTGAGCACAGGAAGAAGAATAAGATGCACGAGCTGTCGGGAGGCGAGCAGCAGCGTGTGGCGATAGCCATAGCACTTGCCAACAGTCCGAAGATATTACTGGCGGATGAACCTACCGGTGCCGTGGATACAAAGACTACTGCTCAGATAATGAATCTGTTCCACACTGTGAATGCGGATCTGGGCGTTACGACCGTTATAGTAACGCATGACAGGCAGCTCTCACACATGGTAAAGAGAGTCGTCACCATAAGTGACGGACGAATAGGTACAGAATTTATACGCCGTGAAGAAATGAACATGGAGAGCGATGAGATAATGAACGCGACTGCGGGACATGATCAGGGCTCGCATGTGGAATACGGCTTCATTGACGGCAGAAGGAGGCTTTTCCTGCCTGAAAATTATCTTTCCGCAATAGGTCTTAAGGAAAAGTCCAAGGTGAGCATCGAGATAGGCGACGATCAGCTCATACTGAGGAATCCTGAACGGGAGGCGGCGCAAGGTGAACAGTAAATTAAGGCATGCCGCATTTAAGACGATAGCTCTGTTCTCTGTATTTCCGGTCGTAATGCTCTGCCTTCCCGGATGCGTGGATAACAGCAATAAGAACCCTGTCGTAACGGTCAATGTAAACGGAGATAACGATAATCTGCGTGAAAACGGCGAGGGTATCGGAGGCACATTCGTGATCGAGCTCTTCCCGGATAAAGCGCCCAATTCGGTCGCATATTTTCTGGATTTTGTTGTGAACGGCGTGTACAACAAATTCGCCGTGAGCAGGGTTTGGGAAGGGCATAAGGTGGAATTCGGAGATCCGTGGCTGTCCAAACAGATAAGAACTGAAATAGAAGGCGAATTTGAAGCCAACGGTTACGAGGGCAACGATGTTGTTTTTGAACGCGGTACAGTGGGTCTTTCTCTTTTCCTGGACGATGACTACGATTCCGCATCCGGTGATTTCTTTATAATACTCTCAGAGGAAGCGGCAGAGGCGCATCAGGGTAAATATGCGGCAATAGGCAAGGTGACATCCGGCATTGAACTTCTGGATGAAATAAGCCATGTGAAGGTATATCCGAATCTCGAACCTGTATACGGTATAAGGACGTCCGAGACTACTGTCGATCTTAAAGGCCAGACATACGATAAGCCTGTTACGCATGAAAGGCGGACTTATCCGGGAGAAAATACGGATTGACGATTGACAGCCATTTGGCGCTTTGATATAATCTGCTTGCTTTTTGAGAGCATAGCCGCGTGCTGGTGTGGCGAAATCGGCAGACGCAAAGGACTTAAAATCCTTCGGGGGCAACTCCGTACCGGTTCAAGTCCGGTCACCAGCACCAGAAAGTCCTTGAAAATACTGCGTTTTCGAGGGCTTTTTTTATGCTGACTACGTTTTTATTGCATTGAGACTTTTTTGCGATGAATTTGTGACAGCACCGGTGACACAAATCAGCCGGACGAACCACATCGAGGAAGCAGACAGCTTGGCCGCGAGTAGATTTACTGGTATTTTACACAACCATCGGTTGATATACGAGCAGAACAGGTTATTTGCAACAACATGTTCTGCTTGTATAATTTATTTACACTGAAGCATGCACAGTGAATGATCGAAAGGACAGAATGTTATGAAAGAAATTAACATTTCAAAAAATATTATTGATTTGCGGAAGCAAAAAGGCGTCACACAGGAACAGTTGGCAGTCGGTCTTAATATTTCCCCGCAGGCCGTTTCAAAATGGGAGACAAATACTTCACAGCCGGACACACAAACATTGCCGCTGATTGCGGATTTTTTCGGCGTAAGTATAGATTATTTGTTTTACGGACAAGACATTTCTTACGATGACATCTATGAGAAGGTGTTTAAAAAGGTATCCGCACACGAACAAATGAGTAAAAGCTCATATGAAGATGCTTTGAAAATATCAGGATATGCGCATCACGGAATCTCAAGAGGCAATTTAAGAGACGGAAGCGGTAAATTATACGATAAACCGTCACACATATCGGATCAAAACGGAGTGTCCTTGATGAGCGCAAAAGGTTACGGCGCGATCATCACGCGCGCCTTTTTTGAAAACATCAACAGAGATACTGCCGATCTTGCGGCTGATATGTTCTCCGTACTATCGGTAAAGGACTGTTTACTTGTCAGTATGGCGATCGTTTCAATGAGCGATATAAGTTATAATGAACTAAAGGATAAGCTCGGATTTGATGATGAAAGCTTGCGCAAGGCGCTCGATCGACTGATCGAAAGCAACCTTGTTGCCGAGAATAAATCTAAGCATAAATCTCTTGGCTTTACATACGAAATCAAAGACATGTATCATACTTGTCTATGCATTCTTTTGGCAACGATCGAAATGCAAAGGTTTTCACTGAAAGGTATATCTTGCTGCATGGGATATGGCGATTATCCGATAGATTTGTGATATTTTGCACGCTCCGGCGGGATGCTTTCTTTTCTTGAAAAAAATTTATGTTCCCGTTCCTGTTCTCTTGCATTTTTTTCAAAAAGCATATAATATAATCAGCGACGAAAAAATGTGATAGGAACAGAAATTCGGAGGCAGAGAAATGGAAATCAAAAGGGACGCATATTTGAATACATTAAAATCGAAAATGGGAAACGGCAGGATCAAGATCATTACAGGTATCCGCCGCTGCGGGAAATCCTATCTTCTTTTCAAGCTGTTTAAGGATTATCTTCTTTCGGAGGGGATAAATCCGGAGCATATCATTGAGATAGCTCTGGATAAGAATGAATATGTCGATCTCAGAAATCCCAGCGCTTTATATCAATATGTTCTTGATAGGACTGCGGACGCGAATATCAAATATTATGTTCTTGTTGATGAGATCCAATTATCGTACAAGATCAAGAGGTCAGGGGTGGACGAATCACTCGTTCCCGAAGAAGACAGGGAACTGCTCTACCTGACATTTTATGATGTCCTCAGCGATCTGATGACTCGTCCGAATCTGGATATATATGTGACCGGCAGTAACTCCAAAATGCTTTCCAAGGATGTAGCGACCAACTTCCGCGACAGGGGCACCGAGATCAAGATGTATCCGCTCAGCTTTGCAGAATACTATCCTGTATCCGGTAAGGAAAAGTCGGATGCATGGGAGGATTATGTCGTGTACGGAGGGATGCCGCTTGCAGTACTCGAACCGGATGAGCGTGAAAGGGAAAGGTATCTGGCAGGTCTGTTTGAAAAGGTGTATATCGCCGATGTGGTTGAGCGATATAAGGTAGAGGACGACTATGTGGAGAGTCTCATCGATGTTCTTTCCTCGGCAGTCGGTTCGCTTACCGCTCCTTCCAAGTTGGCAAACACCTTGAATACGGTGAATCATGCCAAAACGACGGATAAGCGGGTCAAGCGTTATCTGGATATTCTGGAAGACGCATTTTTGTTTGAGAAAGCAAAACGGTATGATGTAAAAGGGAAATCGTATTTTGATTCGCCCGTCAAGTATTATGCGGAAGACGTCGGGCTCAGAAACGCCAGACTGAATTTCAGACAGACCGAAGAGACGCATCTGATGGAAAACATAATCTTCAATGAACTGAAGCGCAGAAGATACTCGGTCGACGTCGGCGTGGTTCAGTACAGCGAAACAGTAGACGGCAGGAAGGTCAACCGTCAGCACGAAATAGACTTTATCGTCAATATAGGCGATAAAAAGATCTACATCCAGTCAGCGTTCAGCATTGCGGATGAAGAAAAACGGATGCAGGAAATTACTCCGCTGCTCAAAAGCGGCGATTTCTTCAAAAAAATGGTCGTTGTCGGCGGAAGCCGAAAGGCGAGAATGGATGAAAACGGCATAACCTATATGGGCATCATTCCGTTCCTGCTTGACGAAAACAGCCTGGAGTAAGAAAAACTACGATGCCTTCGTCCCGCTTTCACGTTTTAACGATGAATTCGTATTTGCATTTCGGACATTTTACGAGTATCTTGCCTGCGCCCTTCGGCACGCGCATGCGCTGCGAGCACTCCGGGCATTTATAATATTTGTGCGTTTTGCGGTCGGCCCACATTTTGTGCCTTAATGAGAAAAAAGAAGTGAAAGGTCTGAATATCGCTTTGAATTTGGCATTTTCGCCGGAGCGCTTCCGGATATTCCTCGAAAAGCAGCGAAAATATACGAGGGCGAGCATGAGCGCCGGTATTATTTCAAGAAGACGCATATCAAATATCGCGAAAACTATATATAAGACCACGGCGATCATCAGTATAAAATTGGACAGAGCGTCAAATCCGTACCGTCCGTACATGAATCTGCGTAAAAAATTCATGCAAACACCTCCGGTGAAATTAAAACAACGTAAGTATAACCGTTATTTTGCACATGTCAAATGTCTCAGGCAAAAAGACATGAATGTTATAAATAAAGTCAAACGGGAAAAGCTAATCCGGAGGTGATTTCACATGACGGTACGTACCGATCTTGCGCTCGAGGCAAGAGAGATGATAGATGAAAAACGCTCGGAAAGATTGAAATACAAAAATGAGCTGCCGGACGGCATGAACGTAAATACTAAAGAAACCGAGCATATGACCATAACCGATATAACAATAGAGAGCAAAGAAGCCGAACGCATCATAGGAAAGAAAAAAGGACGGTACGTTACGATAGAGATAAAGAATCCTGAGCTTAACACAAACGAGCTTCAGGAGGCGCCCGCAAAAGCGCTCGCGTCATACCTCACCATGTTCATATCCGGTCTTAACAAGACCGAGCCCGAGATAATGGTCGCGGGACTCGGAAACAGGCACATAACCGCGGATTCGCTGGGCCCGAAGGTCATAGATAAGATAGTCGTCACACGCCACGTAAAAAACATGAACCGCGCCGAAATAGACAGGAGGCTCGGCAGCGTCTGCGCCGTTTCACCGGGCGTTATGGGCATAACCGGAATAGAGACCGGTGAAATAATACGCGGCATGATAAGCACGGTGAAACCCGATATTTTACTCGCGGTGGACGCCCTCGCATCTAGAAAGACATCGCGCGTGAACGCCACAGTTCAGATATCGGATACGGGCATAGTGCCGGGATCCGGCGTCGGCAACCACAGGATGGAGCTGTCGGCAGACACGCTGAAAATACCCGTTATAGCCATAGGCGTGCCGACTGTAGTTGATGCGGCTACCCTTGTAAGAGACATGCTTGAGAGCGCGGGAGCGAGCGCCTGTATAGAAGCAGTCAAAGAATCAAAAGCAGCGGACATGGTCGTGACGCCTAAGAATATAGATATAGCGATAGAGCGCATGGCATCTGTGATATCGGGCGGTATCAACATGGCCACCCACGCGGGTCTTGATATACGTGAGATAAACGAATATCTCATGTAGGTCGGCAGAATCTCATGCAGGCCGGTGAAAATCTGATTGACAAACGCGCTGTTATGCAATATAAAATATAAAAAAAGAAACGGGAGCGTGCGGGGCGATGCAGGATTACACAGAACGGGCGACATATCTAAAAAATTTGCTTAACGAATATTCATACAGATATTACGTGCTCGACGATCCGGCTGTGTCCGACTTCGAATACGACAGCCTGTACAGAGAGCTCGCCGGTATAGAAGCAGAGCATCCCGATATCATAACGCCGGATTCTCCCACGCAGCGTGTCGGAGGCGCGGCGGCGGAGGGCTTTGAGAAATTCACGCACAGGATCCCGCTGCAAAGCCTTGACAATGTATTTACGAGAGAAGAAGTGACGGCTTACTGTGAAAAAACAGCGGCTTCTTTTCCCGGCGAGGATGTATCGTTCGTAGTAGAAAAGAAAATAGACGGCCTTTCCGTTTCTCTCACGTATGAAAACGGTATACTGACAACGGGCGCCACCCGCGGAGACGGCGTTACCGGTGAAAATGTGACCGCCAATGTAAGAACGGTGCGCTCCGTTCCGCTGAAGCTCAAATATCCGGTGGAAAGGCTTGTTGTCCGCGGTGAAATATATATGCCAAGACAGTCGTTCATGAAGCTGAACGAGGAGCAGGATATGAACGGAAAACAGATATTCGCCAATCCGAGAAACGCCGCCGCGGGTTCCTTAAGACAGCTTGATCCTAAGACAGCCGCCGAAAGAAATCTTAATATATTTATATTTAATTTGCAGGAAATATCAGACGACGCGCCGGAGATAAAGACGCACAGCGAATCTCTCGAATATCTTAAAGCACAGGGCTTTCGCGTAAGCAGCATGTACAGAGTTTGCAGAAACGCGGACGAGGTATGGGACGCCATAGAAGAGATAGGAAAGGCAAGGAGCACGCTTGAATATGACATAGACGGGGCTGTCATAAAGACAAATTCTCTTTCACAGCGCGAACGGCTCGGCGCCACGTCCAAGGCCCCTAAGTGGGCAACGGCTTACAAATATCCTCCGGAGAAGAAATTTACGCGCCTCAAGGACATAGAAGTAAATGTGGGAAGGACAGGAGTGCTTACGCCTCTTGCAATATTAGAGCCCGTTCTACTTGCAGGATCCACGGTATCAAAGGCAACGCTTCATAACGAAGATTATATAAAAGAGCGGGATATTAAAATAGGAGATATGGTTCAGATAATGAAAGCGGGAGACGTAATACCGGCTGTAGTATCTGTGGATAACGATGCGCGCGTAAAAGAGCAGGACACCGTTCCGAGAACCGAGTTTAAAATGCCCGCAGTATGTCCCGAATGCGGAGGAGCCGTAAAGCGTGCCGAAAATGAGGTTGCATACAGATGCATAAATCCCGACTGCCCGGCAAAATGCTACAGAGCTCTTGTGCATTTCACATCAAAAGACGCCATGAATATAGAAGGACTTGGGCCCGCGCTTCTGCGCGTGCTCACGGACAAGGGTCTTGTATCGTCGATAACGGATATTTACAGACTGAAGGAGCACCGCGAAGAGCTTATAGCAATTGACAGGATGGGTGAGAAGTCTGTTGACAATCTGCTCGCTTCGATTGAAAATTCCAAGAAAAACGAGCTTTACAGGCTCATATACGGCCTCGGCATACGTCAGGTAGGCGAGGCCGCTTCCAAAGATCTGGCAAAGCATTTCGGCTCCGTAGACGCGGTCGCGGATGCAGACACGGCAGAGCTTGAGTCCCTTGCGGATTTCGGCAGCATAACGGCGGGCTGCATAGCCGATTTCTTCTCAAAGCCCCGAAACCGCGCGCTGATCGAGGAGCTTAAGGAGCTGGGACTTAACACAGAATATCAGTCCCCGGATAACGGTGCGGCCGCGGGCGCAGCGCAGGACGCAAACATAGCCGGTAAAATATTCGTTCTCACCGGCACGCTGCCCACATTAAAGCGCGCCGAGGCACAGAAGCTTATAGAGTCATGCGGCGGCAAATGCTCCTCGAGCGTATCCTCCAAGACATCTTATGTTGTCGCAGGAGAAGAGGCAGGCAGCAAGCTTGATAAGGCAGTCTCCCTGGGAGTACCGGTCATTGACGAGGCAGAACTCCTCCGCATGCTGGGAATGAGCTGATATTGCCTATATGGAATAAGCCCTTTCGGCCAAATTTCTGATATTATTTATTTCACTTACAATATAGCTGTAAAAATCTGACTGCACGCCGTATGACGTGCTTTTATTTTTGGATATTATAATATATCTCCGGCATACGGGATATGTGATAGGCACAAGAGATACATTCTCCTTCATAGGCGGACCCCATGAAAAAGCGGGCCAGAAGGCGATTCCCATATTGGCTGCCACAAGCTCCCTGACAGCCTCGGAGCTGTCGCTCTCAAATGCCGCATGGGGCAGAAAGCCTGATGAAATGCAGAAGCTGTCGCATATTTCTCTTAACGGCATTGAACCTGTAAGAGACACGAAATCCTCCTGTGAAACCTCCGAAAGTCTCACACTGCCTTTTTTTGCATATTTTGAATCAGAAGGCACAGCGAGCATTATGTCCTCCGGTATAACGGTTTTAAAGGCGTCCGCCGCAAGCGTGCCTGAGCCTTCGCCTGACGTGGTAAGTGATATATCGCTCCTGCCGCCGCCGTCTCCGTGGGTAACGCTTATATTAAGACGCGGATGCAATTTTTTATATTCTATAATTATTTTCGTCACGAGCAAAGAGGCTGCCGCCACGTTCATGTGGACCGTACCCTCAGACATGCCTGAAATTACACGTATCTCTTCCGGAAGAGACTCCAGCTCTTCAATAATCCCTTCAGCGCGGCTCAGCATAAGTCTGCCGGCATCGTTTAAAACTATGTTTCTGCCGCTCCTTTCAAACAGATTTACGCCAAGCTCCGCTTCAAGGCGTTTTATTGACTGTGTAAGCGCCGGCTGAGCTATTCTTAAAAGCTCCGCGGCCTTTGTTATATGTTCACATTTTGCCGCCGTAATAAAATACTTTAGCTGAAGAATCTCCATGATATTTAATATTCCCTCCGACATCATACATTTGCAGCCAAGAATCATAATATTAAAATTATGATTCTTATTATAATTATATATTATACAATATTATAGGTCAACGCTATAATATGAAATGTAAACATCACATCGGAGGTATGTTATATGTTAAATACTGATTTGAATAATATCGATGAAATTCTTGAAATGGTAATGCTCCTGTGCTTCGGCATATCGTGGCCGCTTTCTGTATATAAATCATATAAATCACGCTCCGCCGCCGGCAAGAGCTTTATATTTCTTTTTGCTGTATGGATAGGATATGTGGCGGGAATATCAAGTAAAATAATTTCAGGAGCCATATCCTTCGCATTTTATTTTTATATTTTAAACATCATTGTAGTATCCGCCGACATTATTTTATATTTCAGAAACAGGGCGCTTGACAGAAAGCGCCTGTGCGAAGCATGAGTGAACATGAGCTTATATCACATTTTACACTTGAATAATCCCGCCGCGATGCTATAATTAAAAAAGTAATCTTACGGCGCAGGAGGAACGCACATGGATATTAAGATAATAAAAACGACAACACCGAAGCAAAAGCCTGCAGACGAGAGCAAGCTCGGCTTCGGAAAGATATTCACCGACCACATGTTCATAATGGATTATACAAAGGGACAGGGCTGGCATGACGCGAGGATAGTGCCTTATGCGCCGCTTTCGCTCGATCCTTCCGCCATGATATTTCACTACGGACAGGGGATATTCGAAGGACTTAAGGCATATAAGACGAAGGACGGACGCGTGCTTCTGTTCAGACCTCAGAAAAATATAGAAAGGGCCAACATTTCAAATGAGAGGCTCTGCATACCGCCGATAGACGAAAATGACGCTCTTGAGGCTCTCAAGACGCTTGTGGACTTAGAGCGTGACTGGATACCGTCGGCGCCCGGCACATCGCTTTACATAAGACCCTTCATAATAGCGACGGATCCGTATCTCGGAGTTAAGCCCGCCGAGAATTATCTGTTCATCATCATACTCTCGCCCGTGGGAGCATATTATCCCGAAGGGCTCAATCCCGTTAAGATATATGTGGAGGACGACTATGTGCGGGCAGTAAGAGGAGGAATAGGATTTGCCAAGACACCCGGTAACTATGCGGCCAGCATACGCGCTCAGGAGAAGGCATACGAGCTCAAATATACTCAGGTGCTCTGGCTTGACGGCGTAGAGCGCAAATATATAGAAGAAGTAGGTACGATGAATGTATTTTTCGTTATTGACGGTGAAATAATAACGCCCGCTCTCAACGGGAGCATTCTGGCAGGCGTCACACGTGACTCGTCCATAAATCTCTTAAAGAGCAAGGGATATAAGGTCACGGAACGCAAGCTTTCTATAGCCGAAGTATACGAGGCACATAAGAACGGCAAGCTGGACGAGGTGTTCGGCACAGGAACTGCGGCAGTCATTTCACCGGTAGGCGAGCTCAACTGGGAGGGCAATATAATGACGATAAACAACGGAGAGATAGGGCCCATTTCACAGATGCTCTACGATTCGATAACGGGTATACAGTCCGGCGAGCTTCCCGACACGATGGGATGGACAGTCAGAGTTTAAGAAGCTGCGGACTTTACTGAGAGCTTTATATTTTCGGCGGCGGTGAGAGATCATTGCCGCTCATTTTTCTATGTATTATAATATATAATAATATAAGATATGATTTTACCGAGAAGGGGTGCTTATTGCCCGTGACGTACGATTACAGTGAAATAAACCGATATATTACCGAAAAACGTATTGATGAGCTTATTGAGATATCGGAAAGGAGGATACAGCTCCAGTTCGAGACGCTTTTTAAGCTGATACGCGTTAAGGACCGCGGCGGCAAGGACGATCTTACCGATATAATAATGATATCGGGCCCTTCATCGTCAGGCAAGACGACCACGGCCAATCTCATCGCGGATTTCATGAGAGATGACGGGTACAACTGCACCGTTATATCTCTTGACGACTATTATTACGACATGGAGATAAACCGCAAAAGACAGGTAGAACTGGGATTGATCCCCGAGGGGAGCACTGAATTTGACTTTGAGACGATAGAAGCGATAGACATAGATCTGTTCAGAAAACACATGCGCGAATATACATCGGGGCATTCGATAGAGCTCCCTTCATTTGATTTTACCACGGGGAAAAGAGCTCCCGGCGGAAAAGTGACGGAATCTACCCATAAGGATATGATAATACTGGAGGGCATACATGCCTTCAGCCCGCGACTTACGGAAGGTCTCCCGTTTGATACGAGCCTTAAGATATATGTATGCCCGCTTGACAGCTACACATCGGAGTATAACGGGATATCATATACAGTGGAGCCGCATCAGATACGCTTCATGAGAAGGGCGATACGGGATAATGCGCACAGGGCAGCGTCTCTTGCCAGAACACTCGACATGTGGCCGGGAGTAAGGCGGGGAGAAAAAAATTATATAGAGCCGCTGCTCCCTCAGACAGATATCTTCATAAATTCGTCTTATGAATACGAGATAGTTTATTTAAAAGAGAAGATACTGGAAATGGCATCTGAAAGCACTCCCGAAACGAAAAAGAGATTTGCTTCCGAGATATGTCCGGAATCTTTATACCCGTTTATGGGCATGGGCACGCTGAGCGTGCCGTCAAGGTCGATTTTCAATGAATTTTACACGGGCTGAATGTAAAACGGCTTGACAGCCAACATTTTAAAATGTACTATAATCGTATGCGCGCGAAGCCGCCGCATTTTAAAATACAGATATTTTACACGAAGGGAGGCATGATAGTGCATGAGAAAGGTTTTTATCTCACTTAATTCTATTGATGACGTGAAGGTTTTTGTTAATGAGGTGAACATGCTGCCATGTGATGCGGACCTTATATCGGGAAGATATACGGTCGATGCAAAGTCTATAATGGGAATATTTTCACTTGATCTGTCAAAGCCTATCGAACTTGATATTCACTGTGATTCGGACTGCAGCACAGATGCTTTTATCGAAAAGATAAGATCATTTGTGATTACAGAATAAAAGAGGGTGACACACTTGGAAGGCAGGAAGACCGTTAAGAATACTATCGAGCCCGGAAACAACGGAGCGACTCACGTAGACAGAAACACTATGCTCTTTGTGGTGCCCAATGACAAGCAATCGGAAATGAGCAAGGTCATGAGCGATGTCTATAAGGCACTTAAGGAGAAAGGCTACAATCCTCTCAGTCAGCTTGTGGGATATGTTATGTCGGGGGACCCCACGTATATAACAAATCACAACAATGCGCGTTCTCTCATCACGAGACTTGAACGCGACGAGATAATAGAGGAGCTTTTTTCTTTCTATATCACAGAGCATCTTGAAAAGAGCGACAACGCCGATAAGTGACGGTATTTTGTAATGCGTATATTGGGAATTGATTACGGCGACAGCAGGATAGGCGTAGCCGTCAGTGACGAGAGCTCTCTGCTCGCGTTCGATCTTTGCGTGATCGATGCGGCGGCAGGGCGAAAAAAGGCCGCACGCGCGCTTGCGGATATGGCATATAAATATAAGACTGACACTTTTGTGGTGGGATATCCTTCACATTTGAACGGCACAAAAGGCGACAGGGTCGTCAAGACAGAGAAATTTGCCCGGGCGCTGCAGGAGACCGCGGAGGCCGACGGCAACAGTTTTAATATAATATTCGAGGACGAGCGCCTCACGACAAAATATGCCGACAGGCTGATGCTCGAGGCAGGCAAACATCAGAAACAAAAGGGTACGAATGACAGACTTGCGGCAATGATAATACTGCAGGGATATCTCGATAAAATAAACCGCAAAGGACAGGGTGCTGATACAGATGAATAAGGATGACTATACAGACAGTTTTGACGACGGAGTGAACACCTTTACTCTCATAGACGATGAAGGTCGGGAATACGAGTTTGAACTTCTTGATTTTGTGGATTACAGGGACAGGCTGTACGCCGTGCTGCTGCCTGTAATGGACGAAAATACATCGTCCGACGATGACGGCGGTGTTGTGATAATGGAAACGGTTTTTGAAGGCAATGAGCCTGTATTTGACTTTGTGGAGGATGAAAAGCTGGCAGAGGCTGTGCTTCATGAGTATTCGCTCCGCGAGGAAGATACGGACGATGACGATACAGAGTGATAAAAATGCGATATTGTGCCGCGCTTCGTGCGCGGCATTTGACTTAATAAAAACTATACAGAATTTGAGGGTTGATCATTAAATGAATGTCAGACGTATTTATTCGGAAAAGATAAAAGGTATGGACGTGGCCGCAAAGGCCGCCTGCGACGATTTCAGGAACAATCTCGGTATCACCGCTCTTAAGGGAGTGAGGATACTGAACAGATACGATGTGGAAGGCATAAGCGACGGGGAATTCGAAGCCGCGAGATACACTGTCTTCTCGGAGCCGAATCAGGACAAAGTATATGACGAATATTTTGAATGTCCCGAGGGCTGTAAAATGTTCGCGGTGGAATATCTTCCCGGGCAGTATGACCAGAGAGCGGATTCTGCCGCCCAGTGCATACAGATACTGACACAGAAGGAACGTCCGTATGTGAGAGCCGCTCAGGTATACGTGCTCGAAGGCAGTGAGCTCACGGACAAAGACGTGGAGAAGATAAAGAAATATTGCATAAATCCCGTTGAGTCGCGGGAAGCCGCATATGACAAGCCGGACACGCTCAAAATGCAGCTTGATATACCGGACAGGGTCGCGACACTTACGGGCTTTACTGATCTTTCGGATGACGAAATACGTAAGATGCGCTCCGATATGGGACTTGCTATGTCTGCGGAGGATCTTCTTTTCTGCAGAGAGTATTTTAAAAATACCGAAAAGCGGGATCCTTCCGTGACAGAAATACGCGTTATAGATACATATTGGTCGGATCACTGCCGACATACGACTTTCCTGACAAGGCTTAATAAAATAGAATTTGCGAACGGGCCAGAAAATGAGAGAGTAAAGGAAACGTTCAATGAATATCTGAGAGTCAGGGACATGCTCTATGACGGCAAAGACGGCTCCCGTAAGGCCTCCGAGCGGCCGATCACATTGATGGACGCGGCTACCGTCGCCGCAAAATATTTAAAGAAGACAGGCGTGCTGGACGACCTTGACGAATCTGAGGAGATAAACGCATGCAGCATAAAGATGAAGGTGGATGTGGACGGCAGGGACGAGGACTGGCTCCTCATGTTCAAAAACGAGACCCACAATCATCCCACTGAAATAGAGCCCTTCGGAGGCGCCGCCACATGTCTCGGAGGCGCTATAAGAGATCCTCTTTCGGGCAGATCCTATGTATATCAGGCAATGCGCGTTACCGGCAGCGCGGATCCGAGAGTGCCGGTTTCGGACACTATAAAAGGAAAACTCTCTCAGAGAAAGATAACGACGGGAGCTGCCGCGGGTTATTCGTCCTACGGAAATCAGATAGGCCTTGCGACAGGTCATGTACGTGAAATATATCATAAGGGATATATGGCGAAAAGAATGGAGATCGGCGCCGTTATAGCGGCGGCTCCCGCTGAAAACGTAGTAAGGAAGAGTCCCTCCTGCGGCGACGTCGTCATACTTCTGGGAGGTAGGACCGGCAGAGACGGCATAGGAGGAGCCACCGGATCGTCCAAGGAACATACGATAGAGTCGGTGACCACATGCGGTTCGGAGGTGCAGAAGGGCAATCCTCCCACCGAAAGAAAGCTCCAACGCCTTTTCAGGAACCCCGAGGCGAGTAAAATGATAAAGCGCTGCAACGATTTCGGAGCGGGCGGCGTATGCGTGGCTATAGGCGAGCTCGCACCCGCACTTGAGATAAACCTCGACGCCGTTCCGAAAAAATATGAAGGCCTTGACGGCACGGAGCTTGCCATCTCGGAATCGCAGGAAAGAATGGCCGTAGTCGTTTCAAGGGAAAATGCGGAGCCGTTCATAAAACTCGCGCGCTCCGAAAACCTTGAAGCTGTTAAAGTCGCAGATATAACAGACAACGGACGACTTCGTATGAAATGGAACGGAGCCGTCATAGTCGATATAGCCAGGGCTTTCCTCGACACAAACGGTGTGAGTCAGAATGCAGATGTCTATATAGACGTTGCTTCCGAGCGCAAAGATACGCCGGGAGCCTGTACGTGCTCCTCCGGAGGCGCACACGGCTCCGGTGTTAAGGAAAGATGGATATCCATGCTGAAGGACATCAACATATGTTCTCAGAAGGGGCTTGAAGAGCGCTTTGACAGCACGATAGGCAATAATACCGTTATAATGCCTTATGCGGGAAAATACCAGCTCACGCCTTCGGACGGCATGGCGGCCAAGGTATCCGTTGAAAAGGGCGATACTCACACAGGCACTGTCATGACATTCGGGTTTGACCCTTACAAAACGGAATACAACCCATATACGGGCGCTATGTTCTCGGTTGTATCGTCACTTGCAAAGCTTACGGCTCTGGGAGGAGATTTTACGAGGAGCCGCCTCACATTCCAGGAATATTTTGAGCATCTCGGCAGCGATCCCGCCAAGTGGGGCATTCCTTTCGCAGCTCTCATGGGGGCGCTCAGGGCGCAGCTCGAAACGGGCGCCGCGTCCATAGGAGGCAAAGATTCAATGTCCGGTACTTTTGAAAATATGCACGTGCCTCCTACGCTCGTATCATTTGCCGTTGTGCCGGCCGACATACGGAACATGACATCTCAGGAATTCAAGAGACCCGGTGCCGCTGTCGTTTTATACAAAATGCCTCTTAATGAATACGGAGAACCCGATTTCAAAGATATGAGGGAAATGTATTCGTATATACACAGCCTTACGGAAAGAAAAGCGATCGCTTCCGCAAAAGCGCTTTCAAGAGGCGGAGTGGCAGAGGGTATAAGCTGCATGTGCTTCGGGAACAAGTACGGCTTCAGATTTGAATATTCATCAGAGCTTGAAGATACGGATATATTTGCGGAAATGTACGGCTCGCTCATACTTGAGCTTTCGGAAGACGCGGATGCTTCTTCTCTCGATGAAAGACTTATTTATATAGGAAACGTAACGGACGACGGCATAGTAAGATACGGCGATACGGTAATACCGGTTGACGATATGCTCGATGCGTGGCGAGGAGCGCTTGACGGAGTGTTCGCGGAGAAAGCCGCCCATGCGCCCGCAGGCAGCGCCGATATACCGCTCGCAAGAGCAGAACGCAGGATAAGGAAGATACCCGCGATAGCAAAGCCGAGAGTGTTCATACCGGTCTTCCCGGGAACGAACTGCGAATATGACACTATAAAGGCATTTGAAAAAGAGGGCGCCGTAACGCTCCCGCTGATCTTCAAGAATATCACCGCCTCTGACATAGAGGAATCCGTTTCTGAAATGAGACGACTCATAGATTCAGCTCAGATCATAATGATACCGGGAGGCTTCAGCGGAGGAGACGAGCCGGACGGATCGGGCAAATTCATAGCCGCCGCATTCAGGAGCCCCGTACTTTCTGAATCGGTGCACAGACTCCTGAATGAAAGAGACGGACTCATACTGGGGATATGCAACGGCTTCCAGGCTCTCATCAAACTCGGTCTCGTGCCTTACGGTGAAATAAGAAAGCTCACGCCGGATGCTCCCACTCTTACGTTCAACACGGTGGGCAGACACATTTCAAGATATGTGTATACGAGGGTGGTGTCCGCCGGATCGCCGTGGCTTATGAATACTGAGGTCGGTGAAGTACACGCCGTACCCATATCGCACGGCGAAGGCAGGTTCCACGCGTCAGATGAAGTTTTAAGGTCGCTCATTGAAAATTCGCAGATAGCCACGCAGTATACGGACCCCGACGGGAATCCTTCGCTCGATCCGGAGTGGAATCCGAACGGCAGTCTCGCCGCCATAGAAGGCATAACCAGTCCGGACGGCAGGATATTCGGTAAAATGGCGCATTCGGAGCGCGCCGGAAATTTGATAGGCAAGAATGTGCCGGGGCTTAAGGACCAGAAAATATTTGCGTCGGGCGTGGAATATTTTACAAAATAAACGGAGGAGCTTTACATGAGAATAGGATTTATAGGCGCAGGCAATATGGGAGGAGCGATCTTAAAAGCGATCTCACGCAGCTCGGAATTTGATGCGGCCGTGTATGAAAAATCGTATGAAAGAATAAAGGAGTTCAGAAATGAGGGCAAAGTAAGGGTGGCGGAATCTCTTCCCGAGCTTCTTGACTTTGCCGAGACTCTGCTTATCGCTGTCAAGCCTGCAAATATTGACGGAGTGCTCAAAGATATAACGGGCTGCAAGGGATATACCGATAAGATATACATTTCGATAGCAGCCGGCGTTAAGGTATCCCACATCAAGGATATACTCGGAGAGGTACCTATCGTGAGAGTCATGCCCAATCTGCCCGCAATGGTGGGAGAGGGATTTTCGGGAATATACTATTACGGCATGGGAGAAAGCATATATGACTCGGACAGAGAGGCCGTAAAGCGTATATTTGATACAGTGGGCAAGACTGCCGTTTTCGATAATGAAAATGCCATAGACAAGCTGATATCCGTGACATCGAGCAGCCCCGCATATATATGCATCATGATAGAGGCCCTTGCAGACGGCGCAGTGAGCGCGGGCTTTCCGCGCGCGCAGGCGTACCAAATGGCTGAACAGACTGTTTTCGGAACGGCGAAATATCTGCTTGAGACAGGTCTCATACCTGCTCAGCTTAAGGATCAGGTATGCTCGCCGGCAGGCACTACGATAGAAGCCGTGGCGTCCCTTGAAAAAAACGGCTTCAGGAATGCCGTTATCGAGGCCATGCGCGCCTGTGAAAGAAAAGCCGGGGAAATGGTCTGATGAAGCATGTGACTATATATACGGACGGAGCGTGCTCCGGAAATCCCGGCCCGGGAGGGTATGCCGCCATACTCATGTGCGGCAGCGCCAAGCGTGAGATATCCGGCGGAGAGGCCGAAACTACCAATAACAGGATGGAACTCCGCGCGCCTGTAGAGGCTCTCAGACTCCTGTCCGAAAAATGCGATGTTGAAATATACTCCGACAGTTCGTACGTGGTAGATTCGTTTAATAAAGGCTGGATATATTCCTGGAAGAAAAACGGCTGGGCCAGGAAGGACGGGCCGCTCAAGAATGCGGAGCTCATAAAAGAGCTGTATGAGCTGTGCTCATATCACAATGTGAAATGGATAAAGGTTCGCGGCCATTCGGACAATGAATATAACAACAGATGCGATGCCCTCGCAGTGGCTGCCTCGCGAAGCGCAGCGCAAGACATAACACCATGCATAACGCCAAGCGTTACGCATGATGACGCCGTAAGACGCAGAGAGTATACCGGTGAGCTTTATGAGAGGAAAACAGCCGTTACGACCGCATTTAAAGGCAGGATATTCGATGTGGAGGTTGCGGATGTGACATTGCCGGACGGAAGTGTTTCAAAACGCGAGATCGTGCGGCACCCGGGAGGAGCCGCCATAGCGGCGATAGACGGCGATAAAAATATTTTACTTGTGGAGCAGTACAGGATAGCCGCGGACCGCATTATGCTCGAAATACCTGCCGGAAAGCTTGAAGAAGGGGAGGACCCGGAGCTTTGCGCCGCCAGAGAGCTCGAAGAGGAAACAGGATTCAGACCTTCATATTTAAAGCATGTATCGACATTTTACCCCACGCCGGGATATTGCACGGAAAAGCTTCACATATATTTTACCGATAAGATAGCTGAGGGAAATATAAACAGAGATGAGGGCGAATTTCTGCATATCGTCAGGATACCGTTTGAGAAAGCACATGAAATGGTACTCAGCGGTGAAATAAACGATGCTAAGACGGCAGTCGCCGTACTCGCCGCGCGTGCCTATGTATGACGCCTGCCAAGCGGCCTTATGCTGCCTGACGGGCGCTCTGTGTTTCAGATTATTTTGAATTCTTTTTGTTATAGGTCTTTCCGGTATACTGCTCAAAAACCTTCTGAGTGATCCTTCCGCCTATAGAACCGTTCTCTCTTGCGGTCTTATCTCCGTTGTATCCGCGATTCAGCTGAACGCCCATCTCGTTTGCAACCTCGTATTTCATCTGATCGAATGCACTGTTTTTCTTTGACATAAAAATTCACCACACTTTTATATTTGCGAAATACATTTGTTTTAATGCCTTCTCTGTATCGGCATTCATAATATTTGCAGTGCGGTGAATGAATATACAGGTAAAATATTACAGCTCCGTCATATGCCTTTATACTATAAGATGAATGATATATTCAAACGGCAATGATACCAGATTTAAAAGAAGACTTGCCGGTATCTGTATGATGAGAGAAAATCCCGGTATGAGCCTCAGGAGTATTATAAAGCCCATGAAGATGTACATGCTGTATTTTTCAATATTGTAAAGTGTACTGTAGTATTTGTACGGCAGAAAATTCGCTATGAGCCTGTAACCGTCGAAGCCGGGTATGGGGAGCAGGAAGAATATTGACAGGTATACCGATGTCACCGCCGTCTGATACAGTATGTTCAGAAGCGCATTGTATATGACTGCCGCAGATCCCGCACTCGCCCTTGCCAGCGTAAGAGCATAGAATGCGTCGCCTATGGGGGCAATGAATATTCCGGCTTTAACGCCTATTATGAAAAGAACATAATAAACGATCACGGAAGCGGTCATAAGGACTATGCCGCTTATGGGTGACGAGAGTATCTGAAGAGCGTTGTCTCTTCTTACATTCTTAAAATTTCTCGTATTGACGGGCACCGGGTTGCTGAAGCCGAATCCGAATATAATGAGGAATATAAAGCCTATCGGGTTTATATGCTTGCGCGGATTAAGGGTCATGTATCCGTTCAGATATGCGGTGTTGTCGCCGAGCTTGTGTGCGGTCCAGGCCTCGCAGAATCCTCTGAAGCAGAGAAAGAGCATGAAGCCGGGTATGCCGAGCAGTTGGTTTACAATATAGCCGGTCGAAAAACCGAAAGCAGAAAGTGACATATATTACCTCGTTTACTCTGAAATGTTTGAAGCATAAAGCTCTTCGTAGTATAGCATCATATGTGTGAAAAAGCAATTTAACTTAAAATATCGTTTTGTTCCGCTTTTTTGCCCGACTAAAAAAAACGGTGAAATTAAATTCAAATCATGGTATACTTCACAGGTTGTTATTAACCGTGCAGGGGGAGTGAGAAGAGTGGTAAATATAAAGCTTGACGTATTTGAAGGGCCTTTTGATCTTCTGCTCGCTTTGCTTGAGAAAAATAAACTTGATGTTACCGACATACAGATAAGTATTATAGCGGATCAGTACATAGATGTACTCAATGCCGATTTCGATATGGAGATCGCTTCCGAGTTTTTGGTAATGGCAAGCTGGCTCCTTCATCTCAAATCGAAAAAGATACTGCCTAAAGAAGAAAAAGACGAGGATGAAGAGATAACGGAGGAGGAGCTCGTAAGGAGACTCACTCTTTATAAAAAATACAGGGATGCCACGCCCGAGATAACGGAGAAATACGATTACTGGTCGAGATCCTACTATAAAATGCCCGAAGCGCTTCAGTATCCGAAGCTGTATCAGCCGGCGGACATAGATATCGATGATATCGTATCCGTTTACAGGGACGTAAATGAAAGATATAAGCTCAGACACAATGACAACAGAGAAAACATGGAGCGCATACTCAAGGTAGAAAAAGTAAGTATTAAAGATAAAATGAAGCAGGTCGTCTCGAATGTGCTGAGAAAAGCAAAAACGTGTTTCTCGGAAATGTTTTCGGCAGCAAAAAACAGCAGGGCCGAGATCGTTACCGGATTTCTCGCACTTCTCGAGCTTGAACGGAGAAAGAGAGTCAGAGTCCGGCAAACGGAAAATTTCGGAGAGATATTGGTACTCCCCGGAGAGGATATAGAAAATGACGATTACGGCTTTACGGACGACAGCGGATTAAACGGAGATTTTACAGATGAATGAACATGTTGACGGATCGGTTTTATATACGAGAAATGAAGCGGCGGCGGAAGCGCTCCTGTTCGCCTCCGGCGGAGTCATAACTCCCGAGAACATATGTCTTGTGCTCAAGGTCACGAAAAATGAAGCGCTGGATGTCATGAGCAGGCTTTCTGCCAGATATAAAGCACGCAGGGGAGGTATAATACTTCGCGAAGTGGGCGAGGGGTGGCAGCTTTCGTCGGATCCCGAATATTATGACGATATGGCGGCTTATTTTCAGGAATCTGCATCGGGAGCTCTGAGCCGTGCCGCAATGGAGACTCTTACCGTTATAGCCTATAATCAACCCGTTACAAGGGCGGGTATCGAGATGGTAAGAGGCGTGAACAGCGACGGCATCATATCCAAGCTCGCCGAGCGCGGGCTCATAGAGGAACGGGGACATGCGGACAGCCCCGGACGTCCCACGCTTTACGGGACAACGGAGCTGTTCTTAAAGAGCATCGGAATTAAAGATATAAGCGAGCTTCCGGATATTTCGTCTCAGTCTGAAGCTGAAGCGGCTTCTTCTCCGGAGCAGGCTTTGTGACTGATAAGACACGTTATTTTATTTAAAAGATCGGGTATCATATTTACAAGCCTGTCGAGCGTGGTCTCGCTGTCTACGGGCAGAAGCTGCACGCTGTCGCTGCCCGATTTCAAGAATGCGGTAGGTATTATGGAGACACCTGCCGCGCATCCGCCGGCAAACGGATATCTTGCTTCTGCAGCCGATATGTCATCGCTGCCCTTATATTCTCCGCCTCCCGATGCTATGCCGAAGCACACCTTGCAAACGGGGATTATGACGGTGCCGTCGGGAGTCTGTACGGCATCTCCTATTACCGTGTTTACGTCTACCATTTCTTTTATACTGTTCATGGCCGTCGACATTACTTCATTTATCTGATTTGGCATTTTTTTTGCTTCCTTTCACAATATTATATAGTGCAATGATAATATTTCCTGCCGTGGCCCTTAATATGCATTCAAAATATATATTGATACTGAACTTATCGCTGTAATCCGGACGCATATCTATATTGCATGTATTTATCCCGGAAACAGACGCGCCCAGCGCAGAAACGGCGGCTCCCGCCAATATATTTATCGCTCCCGTCACGAGCGCCGTGTATGCCGCATCTCCGAAGGCTGCCGAGCCCGTAACGGAAAGTCTGTCTATACCGATATCATACGATATCTTATTTATTTCATCGATCACGCATTTTACGGGAATATCTCTCTTTTTATCATCGCTTTTTCCTATACTGCCCGACCTCTGAAAGATCCTTATTGAATGCAGCTTCGCAAGCAGGGCGTAATCGGAGCGGACTTCGAATGACGTATCGCAGCATCGCTCCTTTACATTTAAGCCGAGATCGAGCGACAGGACTGCGTTTACAGGAGCGGATAAAGCCGCCGCAGCTGCCGTTATTATAAGTAAAGCTATGAGCAATAAGATTTCTGCCGTCATATGATCACAATATGATTATTGACAGAGTCAGTGAATGTTATACAGATGAACTACGCGGTCTTTACCCGAAAGA
>CANQOI010000031.1 GCA_947625435.1 uncultured Clostridia bacterium
TTTTATGCTTTTCATTCAACCTGTATAAAATTTTCAAGGTTCAAAAAAATCTGCTTGACTTTTTATTTGCAGACTTGATTTTACTTTCTTTCTCGAAAACCGCTGTTCCCGGTTTCACTTCGCGTACGGCGTGTTCAAATCGCAAAAAAGATAGTCGTGATGCGTCACTTGTTTTTCTGGCGGCGGCAGCTTTCTCCAATCGCCGTAAAGTTCCGTAAGATACTCGTCGACTTTTTCGGGAATGTATATCTCAACATTTTCAAAACGGCAGAGTGTAGGCTTGCCGAAAGCTTCTCTTTTTTGGATTTCCTTTTCGTGCCAGCCCCCTGAAATGTTTGCAACATACTCACATTCGTCAAAGCCGCGTTCTTTGCTCATGTCGTCTATCTTTTTCATCAGTTTTTGCTGATTGATAATGAAATTCGGAATGGCTCTTGACAAAATCACCGACAGATTTTTATACCATTTTCTGCCATTGCGTATAGCGCAGATGCGCGTGTTGAGCAGGTTGTTCCATTTGTCAATCTTTTTGAAATTTTTGACCGCTTCTTTCTTGCTGTTGCCTATTCCGTCCAAAGGAAATATATCTAAATAAACGCCTCTTTTGGTTTTAAACCTTGAATTCTCTATAAGGGTAGTGCCTGTGTCGTAAAATTTTCCGTATGTATATCCGAAATCACGTTTATCTGACGGAAATTCCACAAAATATTTACTTTTTCCGTTGATTTCTTTTGCGGAGAATTCTTTGAATTTTTCATAATCCGTTCTCGGCATACCGACATCTATATCATCGTCCCACGGAATAAAACCTTTATGTCTCGCCGCGCCGAGCGCCGTACCTTCGATACAGTAATATCTCAGCCCGTGCGATACGCAAAATTCATGATACCGCCCGAGCATTTCAACTAACCTGTTCTGTACTTCCGTCATATGTATTTCCTTTCGCAGTTTTACCGATGATTTGATTTTGCACCAAATAGCAATTCAGTATAACGGTACACCGATTAAGCTCAACAAAGAGCCTGTGCCGTAAGCAACATGAAATAATGGGTACAGCCATAAAGTAATTAACCCATATTTGGCTTTTCCGTCAAGAAACGAATAATATACATCAAGCAACAAATAAAGCGTCACTTCAAGCAAAAGTATATAACCGATAATCGGAAATACGGCAGACAATATCGGCAAAACTATTAAAGATATAAGAAACAGAAACGGAATAAAGTGCCGCACGCTCATTGCTTTTAGATTAACTTTCAGCGTAAAAAACAACGCATTTCCATTTTGTAATCCCATTTTTAAAATGTCTTTAACTGTGTCACGACAGTAATATTTGAATCGTATATCTTCTGCAAGCCATATTTTCCCACCGTTTTCGCGAATTCTTGAATTTATATCATTATCTTCACTGCGAAGCAATTTGGGATTAAATAACCCCACCCGCTCAAAAACCTCGCATCTGAAAGCGCCGAACGGAACGGTGTCAACGAAACGATTGCCATTTCCGACTCTGAAATCCGAACCGCCCACGCCGAATTTAGTTGAAAGCATTTTGGCAATTGCTTGTCCCTTAAAACCATCGGCTTCTGTTTCCGCTATTCCTCCGACATTATCAGCATCGGTTGTATAAAGATAATATACGCATTTTTCTATGTAGTCTGGATAGAAATACGCATGTGCGTCAAGACGAATGATGTATTTTCCCCTTACCATTTCGATTGCCATATTAAGCGCATACGGCGTTTTTCGTTTCTCATTATGAAGCAATACGATGGGATACATACCTGTTGATACATATTGTTCGATTGCTGCCACGGTATTATCGCTTGAATCACCGTCAACAAATATCCATTCCGTATTTTCCAAGGGGTATGTTTGAGCGATAAGCGACTCGATAAGGCGCGCAATGTATTTTTCCTCGTTGTAAAGCGGGATAATGACAGACACTATAACTTCTTTAGAGTTTTCTTTTAACATATCCAACGCTCCATTCTCACAAATATCCGCAAAATATAAATAAATTTAGCTCACACCTTTGTTTTTTCGCGTTCGAGCTCTTTTGTATCAGCAACAGATTGTTCTCCCTCGTATTTTTTTCCGAGCACGGCAAATACCGTCATAATCATAGTCAGTACGTCGTTCCAAAGCCCAAAATTTTCCAAACTTTTTAGGTTGTAATACATTTTCCCCGGCAGAATTTTTTCAATATAGACGCTGTCAGTATCCTCTGCCATGTCAAGCAGTTCTGCCTCGTCCTTGTAATAGATACTCGCAAGGCTTGTGACACCAGCTGGGAGAAGCAGCGTCGCCATCATTTCATTGTTATAGGCCGCCACATAACGCGGAGATTCCGGGCGTGTCCCGACAAGGGTGAGCGTTCCTTGGATCACGTCGAGCAGCTGCGCCGTCTCATCAAGCCGACAGGCGCGAATCAATCTGCCGACGCGGGTGATGCGGCTGTCGTGATTGACCGTCACTTGCGAGCCTTTGTCCGCATTCTGCACCATCGTGCGAAATTTATGGATGCGAAATCGTTTCCCGTATTGGGTGACTCTCTCCTGACGATAGAAAACCGGGCCGGGAGAATCAAGCTTGATAGCTATAGCCAAAACCAAGTATATCGGGGAAAATGTCACCAAAGCTACGACACAAGCAAAGATGTCAAATAATCGCTTCCAACGCAACGACCATTTTTTCTTTTTTAAAATATCGTAGTATTTCCTAACAGCTTCTGTCTGCATTTCCGGCGGGAGCTGTTCCCACTTCACGATTTTCACTTATATGTATTCCTTCAGAATATCTGTGTAACTTTTCACCACATACTCCACATCCTCATCGGAAAGACAAGTATGCAGCGGCAAAGTAATTTCATTAGCAAAATAGTTGTACGCGTTTGGATAATCTATAATGTCAAACCCAAGTTTCTTATACGCGGTGTGCATGGGCAGGGGCTTGTAATGAACATTGGTCGCAATACCCTGCTCCGCCATTTTAACAATTATCTCGTTACGCTGTTCCAACGTGATACCCAGCACTCTCGTTATATAAAGATGTCCCGATGATTCGTATTCGTGTGTATAGTGGTCAAGTGTCTGAATGCCGAGAGGATGAAGCGCTTTATCATAGCGGTGTATTATATTTTTCCTTCGCTCGAGCATTTTATGGTAGCGTTCAAGCTGTTTCAGTCCTACGGCGGCAATAATGTCGGTCATGTTGCATTTGTAGTAGGTGCCGACCACGTCATACTCCCAGGCTCCGAGCTGTGTCTTTGCAAGCGCGTCCTTAGATTGACCGTGAAGACTGAGAAGCTGGAGCTGATGGTATATCTCCTCGTCGTCGATGCCGTCAATCGTTCGCCAAGTCAGCGCACCGCCCTCCGCGGTGGTGAGATTCTTGACCGCGTGGAAGCTGAAACTTGAAAAGTCGGCGATACTGCCCACCATCCTGCCGTGCCACTTCGCGCCTAAGGCGTGAGCGGTGTCCGCGCATACGGCGATTCTTCCAATTGCTTTCTGAATGTTGTTTGACGGTCTGAAAAGTGACTTCTTATTCTCGACGATTTCAAAAATTCTGTCATAGTCACAGGGCACACCGCCGAGATCTACAGGGATAATCGCCTTTGTCCTTTCGGTGATCGCCCTTTCAACGGCGTCATAGTCCATCTCCAAGCGGTCGGGCTGTGTGTCAATCAAAATCGGCTTTGCTCCAACGTGGCAGACCACCGATGCGGTGGCAGTGTAGGTATATGTCGTAGTTATGACTTCGTCGCCCTCGCCTATGCCGAGAATGCGCAGAGCCATCTCTGCGCAGGCGGTCTGGGAATTGAGGCAACACGCCTTGTTCACGCCGATGTATTCGGCTATTCTTCTCTCAAATTCCTTGACCCTCGGTCCTGTCGTGATCCAACCCGACCGTAACGCTTCGGCAACCTCATCAACCTCAAGAACACCTATATCCGGAGGGCTAAACTGGATGTTTCTTGTCCCCATTATTTTACGCTCACTTCCTACTAATGTTTTAAGCAGAACACCAATTAATAATCTCCGCCACGTGGAAAATCGTCCCAATTGTTAAACCTTTCATCAGAAAGCATAATAATCAAACTTAGTCAAGATCAAGAAATGATGCATTTATCCAATTTTCTTTGTTATGCAGTATTTCTTCAGGTATAACATCACCTTTTAAGCTATAAGTAATAAACGGATTTTTATGTTTTCCATCTTTTACAAATAATAATCTTTTATAGACATTCTCTAATGGGCTTTCGTCCATTAGCCAAATCCGAATAAAGGCAACTTCTCTATGTCTTTTTATGATTTCTCTAATGCAAAACGCATAAAACGATAAAGCTTCATTGGTTTTATCAAGAGACTTGATGTCACACAGTTTAATAATTTTACAGCCATGATAATCTTCAATAAAATATCTGCAGTTTCCTAAATGTATCCCTTCTGATGTATATACTCCAAAGCCTTCAAGTCCTTTATAGTTTTTTTTCCACTCAATAAATTCATCACTATCTACAAGAGAGAAGCTTTTTTCGTTGCTATTCCCCGCAACCAAACGCATTTCTCCAGTTGTATACTTTAATCTTTTGTGTAAGTTGATTTTAATTTGTTGCAGATGCAGAATACCGGATAGCGGAACATTTCTATTTATAGCAGCTTTTACGAATTGTTTTCCGTTTACTATCATCAAATAATTAATCGCATTAGAATCATGTGACCAATTCATTTTCATGAATCCGCCATATGATGTTTTATAATTTGGAAATCCTATTAGAAAATCATATTTTCCTTCCTCTTTAAAATAACCTATAGCATATTTAACAAGCTTACTCCATATGCCCTTACCCCTGTATTCAGGAATTGTACCGCTGATACATGACTGGATTGCATTACATTCCTTACCCTCATATTTGTATTTCATCGGCATATATGCATTGATACTCACTAGTTTTTCTGCGTCAAACGCGCCAAATATGTATGCTTCATGAACCGGGTTGTCATAATGCTCAGATTTCCATTTTTCTATAACGCTATCTAATGGTCGTTTAACATCAAATGATTGCATATAAACTTCAACCTGCTGTTCCAACGTACTTACATCAAGAAGCTTTATTATAAACTTATCTTCCATTACGTCCTCCCGCTACAAACTCATATGTCGTAGTCACTATAATGTCTTTTGAACCTGAAATCTCCTTGCATAATTCTTCAAATTGCTCTTTGCTCCAACAATAGTATTCATGCCCGTTATCAAGCAAACTTTTTGGAATGATGCTATGAAACATAAGTACGCAAGTGCTTTCATCAGCCATGTGGTCAATTAAATATAATATTTGCTTTACTTGTGTATAATCCTTAACTGCTACTGCCGGGATAATTGTCGGAACTTCTTTAGGTCCTATTATATTCCGCCTATTTAGTCTCCAAAAAAGTCTTTTACTATGAGTGATTTTTTCAATAACTGCTCCAATCATATAGAGCAATCCTTCTCTTCGAACTATTATTCCCGAACGGATATATGAAATTGTTCCTCTTTTCACCAGTGTATCTATTCCCGACTCTTGAAGATTATTAAATGACAACTCAGAGTTTGGGCTGGCAAATCCAATATTTGATACGTTGATTCCCATACTTCTTAAATCTTCTATACAATCACAAACATCTTTTAATGTATTGTGATGTGTCTTTCCATGGCACGCCACTTCACATCCAGATGCTTGCCATTCAAGGAGCTGCTCTTTTGTCATAGCTTTAGGAGCCGCCGTAAAATTATAAAGTTCAGGATTTTCAATATAACCAGTAATCACATTAACAGTTGCTTTGAAACCATATTTTTTCATTACTGGATAAGCAATGTCATATGTATCAGATCTTGCATCATCAAATGATAAGCAAATACACTTCATACAACTACCCTTCCTTCTCTCCCAACCACAAACACATAATTTGTCGTCGCGCTGCCTCCGATGTTTAGCATTATCGCGTTTTGTGCCCCTTTAATCTGATAACTTCCTGCCGTGCCTGTGACCTGCTTATACAGATCCAGGAACATCCGTACGCCGGACGCGCCTACCGGATGGCCACAGCCAATCAGTCCACCACTGGGATTGATAGCCTTCTGTCCGTCAAAAGCGATCCATCCACTTTCAACTGCTTCATACTCCCTGCCCGGCTCGGTCAGTCCGAAAGCTGAGATCGCAGCATATTCGCTTGATGTGAAGCAATCATGGGTTTCAAATACATCTATATCATCCACAGATAAATCGCTTCTGCGATACGCATCCAGCACCGCCTGTCTTGTCCATGGAAGAATATATGCCGAGTCCTGCGCCTCTTTCATCTTCTTGTCAAACAACATCGGCGCCACCCGGTGGCCATAACCTTTCAGAATCGGCTTATCTTTAATCTGTCTTTCCCTGACAAACTTCTCCGTTGCCAACACCACTACCGCCGCGCCATCTGTGACTTGTGAACAATCTGAAACCGCCAGACGGCCTCCGACATATGGGTTTGTATCTGTTCCACGGAGCTTTGCCTGCTCCGCGCTCATGAACCATTTCCGCGTCTGAGCCAAAGGATTACGCTTGGCATTGGCATAGTTAATGACGGCAATCTGAGCCAGAGCGTCCATATATCTTGTCTCATCAAGGCCATATTTTTTGATCGTCTCATCCGCCAATCGGCCAAACAGCTTCGGAAATGGAAGGTCGATACCTTTGCTCTCTTTGTCATAGAACGCGGCACGACCCAGGAAATCCCCTCCGGCCTTAGAATCTACGGTCTTCATCAGTTCCCAACCGATTACAACAGCCACATCATAATCGCCAACTTGAATTTTGGTCTGCGCCGCATCAATAGCCACGGAACCAGACGCACAGGCTGCCTCATATCTTGCGGACGGAACACCATAAAACGCAGGATTTACCTCTGTGAGGAATGCGCCGAGATGCCCCTGCTCCGTATATTTTTCCGCTATAAAATTGCCCACAAAACAGGCAACACGGTTGTCTTGATTCAATCCACGGATATCGTCAAACGACAGCCCGGCACTGACAAGCCCGTCCGCCGTAACCTCCTTCAGAAGGGCGAGCATCGTCTTGCCCTCCTTCGTCCAGTTCCGCTCAAAATCCGTCTGGGCGCCACCGAGTATGTATACTTTATTTTTCACTCTGCTACCTCCCAGACCTGAAATAGAGCCGATAGTCATACTTTGACGGCTTAATACCCGTAAGCAATCGGTCTATGTCAATGATTGCATCTATCTCCGGCAGCCTTTCACTGATCAGCGCAGGTACCTCTGCCACTGTTGAAAGTGCCTGATACATCGCCAGCGGCGGACACCAGTTGAACCCGGCCGCCATCACATCATCCGCAGCATCGATGGTATAGCCTACCTCTTCTGTGGCATAGAGGGAATACACGATATATTTCAGCAGAAATGAGAGACAAATCTCAGCCTCCTGTGAATGGTTATGTACCAGACAGTCAAAGGCTTTTACATAATCCCCTTCTGAGAGATATCTCTTCATCTTATCGGCAAAAGGAAATACATAGGGGATCACATCCCGGTACATTCCCGTGTTGATATCATAGACCGTCTGCCGTTTCAACCCGTTGTCATAGTGGACAAGCTGATACAGTCCACCCCCTGTCTTCCGACCAAGCATTTTATTCACGATCAGCTTCTGAAAGAAATCCGGCAAAAGAAACGTTTTATGAGCATAATCGCATGTATTCTGATAAATGTTGTCCACAATGGCTTTATGGACATCAAGCCCTACAAAATCGGAAGTGGTCAGCGGCGCCATTGTCCGCCCCGTAAAGGAACCGAGGATTGCATCGATGTAGTCAATCCCACCATTATCTTTATATCGGTCCGCATACTGAAGCGCCTCATTAATGAATTGGAATCCAATCCGGTTTCCGAGAAAAGCAGGAGAATCCTTAACCTCCACCACAGTTCGAAACAAAATCTCGCTCAAATAATGCCTCAGTTCGCCAAAAAGCTCTAGATCTGAATATATTGTCGGAGTCAATTCACACAAGGGCATACTATATGGCGGATTGAACATATGTACACCAAAAAAATGACTACGGACATCCTCCGGATAGTACTCTGCGAGAGATGTGATACACAACCCAGATGTCCCAGTGCAAGAGATTGCAGTTTTCTTTAACGCCTTTCCTACTTTCTGGGCAATCTCCATCTTCACCTCTATATCCTCTGCCGTGCTTTCAAAGACAAGGTCGGATTTAGCGACGCAAGAGTCCATTTCAGAAAAATCTGCGGGAATAAGTTTACTTGCAATTGCGTCTGCCCGGACGGACTTTACAATGCGGGGAATTGTCCTTTTAACTTTCTCAATGTCACGGCCGATACAGTACACCCTGGCATTCCCGAAGGAGGCAAAAATGCCTGCCACGTTCGCACCCATAGTTCCTGTCGCACCTATAACAGTTACTGTGCAAATATTCATCATATTTTTTCCTTTGGATGTCTATTTCTTTTCGTAAATTTTCAAATCTAATAAAAGTATTCTTTACTTTTCGGAGTTTAATTCAAATCGCCGTTCAATTTATCTTTTCAATCATATTTACTAAAAATGCTCAAATAATAGGATATATAGCCTTAACTAACGGCCATATCACAAGCTGGCTACGTGCCCATTAGGTTTCCTACTCCTCATATTGCGTTGTTATTATCGCGCCGCGCACAGTTCGTCTCGTAGGCTTTTCTCACGTATTCCAGCTCCTCGCCGTGCATGGTGGGGCTTGACAGCCATATTTTCTTCTCAAAAGGCTTTATCATTTCTATACACCCTTTTGCAATATTTTTAAGATGTGTGATTTTTTCATATCTTGTTGAACTTAAAAATTTTTATACACCATGCTCATTCCGTGACGGTAACTCAAAGTAAAGAAAAAATTTCAGGTAAAATTTATATATTATATCCGGTAAAATATTGAGTAAAAAAAGGCGGGCTCCGCCGTTTCACAAAAAATATTTGCAAAATTTCCGCATTTCACGATATGAAAGCGACACGGTCTGTACACGCTTTGCGATGATACACCCTATGCCGTCTGATGCCGTGCGCAGTTTTAACATAATATATAAATCTTTACAACACCCTATTATGTGGTATTTTCTGTAAAATTTACAATATATAGTATCTTTTTACCTGATCGCCGGACCTGTTCCCGCGTATAAATATTTTATTTTTAAAAAAGTCCATACAAAAACCGGCAAAAACAATATGCACATATGCATACCGTTTTTGCCGTTCCCATGTCTGCCTTCCCGCTCCCCGCGAAGCGCCGCATCGCCCGTCACGCGTTACTCGTAACGCTCATGTAACGCACAGGTAACGCTCAGTCGTCCTGCGCGGCATAGCTTTCGTACGATTCTATGTTCGGCAGCCTGCCCGAGCAGCCCTTGAAAAAGTACATAAGAGGCTGCCCAAGTATGTCGGCCAGAGCCTTCAGCTCCGAAAGGAGCACCCTTCTCCTGCCCTTTTCTATTTTCAGTATGTAAAAATATTTGAAATCAAACCCGCGCTCATTCATGAGCTCTGCCAGCCTTGTCTGCGACATTTTACCGGGAAAACGTTTCCTTGCTTCCGATACATGCTTCCCGCATATGTTCATTGCATTTTTGACCGATGTGTCCACTGCCGCGTCGCTTGCGTCAAACGGCAATGAGGCGTCGTCGGATATGCCCGTCAGATATTCGGTCGAAACGTCGAATACCCTGGCAAACCACACAACCTCTATATCAAAAATATCGCGCACTCCCGATTCAATATCCTCTATCGTGTCCCTCGATATTTTACAGTTTTTCGTTCTGAAAAGAGCCGCCAGGCTGTCCTGCGATATGGCTTTGTTGCTTTTTTCACGGTTTTCGCATATACCTTTGCGCAGCTTCACTATTCTTTCGCGACAAATTCCGTTTTCATAAATATTTTTGCTTTTCACGACTGCTTCCTCCGAATATACCGCATATTTCAATGAATGCAGCGGCTCATTTATATTATCGGTAAAACGGCGGCCTGTTTGTGCTTAAAAAGCATATAGCAAAATATAAGCGAAAAACAGGCGCTCTCAGTCGTCCTGCGCTACGTACATTTCAAATGATTCTATATTCGGCAGCTTGTCCCTGTCGCCCTTGAAGAAATATATCACCGGCGTTTCAAGTATTTCGGCAAAGGCTTTTATTTCTATGAGCTTAACGCGCCTCGCTCCGCGCTCTATGTTGCTTATCGCGGAATGCGACGCCGAACGGAAGCCGAGCTCCTTCATCCTGTCGCAGAGCTTGCTCTGTGTAACGTTGCCGCTTTTCTCGCGCGCTTTCTTCAGCCATATGCCGCACACGTTCATGCGTGTTCTGAGCGAGCGGTCCTCAAACGGATCGCACCCGTCGAAGCCGGTCGTGAAATCGTCTGAAATCCCGAGCAGATATTCTATCGGCACGTCAAATATTCTTGCGAGCCATATGATCTCTATGTCAAAGATATCTCTTTTTGCAAGCTCGATCACTTTTATGTCGTCGCGCGATATTTTACTGTTCACAAGTCTCAGCTGTCCCGCCAGATATTCCTGTGACATCACTTCCGCATCTTTCATTGCTATGCCTTTTCTGAGTGAAATTATACGTTCACGGCATTTTTTATTTTCTAAAATATAGTTGTTTTCCGTAAAACCACCTTCTCACGTCTTATTATCAGTGAATCAAGGTGGTTTTCTTGTGCAGAAATCGAACATACGCAGAATTTACATAAAAAAAACCGCAGACAATTTCAAATGAAATCGTCTGCGATGATATTTTCCGCGCCGATACTTCCTGCGCCGATACTTCCTGCGCCGCATCGGATCGCGTGCGTTGAAGTCGCCTACGAGCGATCCCTTATGCCGGGTTCGCTCGCAATGATCGTCTACGCGTCCGCCGCTCCGATAAGGTCTGCCCTTTTTCGATATTGAAAGACATTTTTCGTCTCTTTTATGCCGTATACCGTAACGCCCGGCACCTTGCCGGCCGCCACGCCTGCTATAACGTCGGTCAGCCACGCCGCGTCTATATAATCCCGCTCGCTCAGGTCAAACACTATCAGATTTATACCCTTTTCTATGCCCGCTCTGCTGTATGCAGCCTCCTTTTCTGCCCATCTGCTCCTGTAGTCGTCGCGGTCCATCATGCCGAGCACCTCCAGATAATACCTGCGCCCGCATATGTACATCAGAAAGTCGCAGCTCACCGCCGCCTCTTTTACATAGTATTCATAAACATATTCTATATTAAGTCTCTGTAAAATGTCTCCTACTATCAGCTCCGCTCGCGAGCGCATTGACTCCTTCGCCCCGTTCTCTATTATTTTACCGCCGTTCAGGTAAAATGCCGCCTGTTTTGCATTATAAAATTCGCTCATCAGCTCCGAGTCTGTTCCGTTTCTCGCAATATTTGTCTTTCGTCTGCGTGCTTTTCGTGTTTTTAACGCAAATTCGGCATTTTCTGCATAAAACATTCCCAGCATCTTTGCGTAATCATCGGTTATCGCCGTTTCTTTTGTCTTTTTGTTTAAATTCAGCTTTTCTGATATTTCCTTTATTTCTCTCTCAAGCTCTGATATTTTACACTCGGTGTCCCTCTTTTCTATCAGCATATCCAACATGATATGAACATCATCGCTGCCGCGCGCGTTTGTGATACCGCCGCCGCGCGCGCCCTGTTTGCCGACGTAGATCTGCTTGCCGTCAACGTCAATGTACCAATAATAATTTATATATGTTCTTATTCCCATCGTCTTGCTGTGATATGTTCTCTTTGTTGCCTTAACTATTACCCTACCTTTGGGATATACATCAAATTCCTCCGATTTTTTGCGCAATTCGAGCAATTCTCCCATGTATTTGCTCAAAAGGAGTAATTGTTTTCCCCTCTCGCTGTCGTGTTCAGTTAAAATAAAACCATCTCCAAACAATTTCGATTGCAAAGATATTATATCATGTTTTTCATTTATTTCAATATTTTTATTAAATTTTTTATTTTGATTTTTATTCTATTTGCAATATTTTACATATTTTACAATCATTACCAATAACACCAACAATTCCCTTTTGTTTTCGCTTAATTTCTTGCATCAAGAGAAAAACGCACCGTCTTGCCGTTGCCCAATTGCATTACAACGCGCCGCCCCGCCGGTTTTTCGCTTAAAACACACGCATTAGCGAAAAACCGCGCCATGTTGCCGCGCGGCCGCGGCGGCTGTTTGTTGGCGCAACGCCGCGGCGGCCGGTTGTTGCCCCGCGGCGCGGCCGGTTCAATCTACTTTCAATATCATTGGGCAGGGCGGCTGGTTCACGCCTGTGAGTCATCGTCATAATTGCCGTCATAAAGCTTTCCTCTTGCTATGGCCTCGCGCACGGCGGCAAAAAGCATCGCGTTGTCTGCGTACATGTACTGTTTCGCAAGCGGCACGCTCTGCAGGTGCCCGGGTATTTCCTTTTTCCGCCCCTTTAAGAAGTCGGTCAGAGGGGCGGCCAGCATTTTACCGGTTTCGTTGCACGCCTCCGCGGTCAGCTTCCCAAGCATATCGGCCTCGGCCGCCGTCAGGACAGGCACGTTCACGGCGGGTTTTCCGCCATCGCCGTAGCGCAATATTTTACATTTCACGAGCCACGGGATCGCCTTCAGATGCTCCGGGTTGTAGCCGACGCTCTCCGGGTCCGTCCCCGTGTGTAAAATATAAAGCAGCTTCGCGATCTCGCCGTCCGGCATGTAATTTCCCGGGTAAAATGTAAAATCCTTTGAGCAGTTGTATGTGTAACACGGAAAACCGTCCGCGCCGTAAACATGCAGCTCGAGGTTCTCACAGTCAATGTACTTTGCGAAGTGCACTATACGTTCGCCGGAATATGAGTGCGACAAAATGTCTATGTTCCCGGCGATTTTGAACTCCTCAAAGAAAACGGTGCCGGATGCGATCCAGTCTCCGCCCCTCGGGCGCACGGGGAAGTCCTGTATCTCCCCAAATCCGTTTATGAACGCCATGTATATCCCGTGGTCGAGGCAAAAGAATGTATAATACATTTCGAGGGAATTTTTGGCGTCAAACTGCAGCTTTTTGTAAAGATCGCACTGTCTGAGGCTATCGAGGCCTTTTTGTATGCTGTCCCAGAACAGGCTGAAATTCTGTCGCACGAACTCCTTCTGCGCCGGTATGTGCTTTTTCTTGTCTTCTACTGTGAAAATTATAAAATCGGTATAATATTTGCTCCCGATCCGTTTCATGAGCTCGCCTTCCGTGAGTTTTGCGACGACCGGCTCTATGTACGCCGCCGGAATGCCTGTGGACAGCGCGATCTGCTCGACCGTCACCGGTTTTTTGTACGCGCTCCAGAGAACGTTCTGCGCAACGAGGTCGCCGTTTACGAGACTCTCCGGTTCGCCGTTCAATCCCGAATTTCCGCTCCATGCAACGGAAAGTTTTACCGGCGAATAGCTTTGTTCTGAAAATTTTACCATGTTTTCGACTCCTTCCTTTATACGGTTTCTGCCGAGGTACAGCCTGCTCTTCACGGTTCCTTCGGGTATGCCGAGCTCTGCGGCGATGCGGCTTATGCTCCGGCCGTGCATGTAGTGGCGCACGATCACCTCCCGGTATGTCCCGGCGAGGTACGCGACGGCTTTTCGCACATTTTCCGCTTCCGATCTCGTTTCATCTCTGTCCTCGATACTGCCGATCTCGTCGACGGCGTCGTATGCGGTGAAATCATCGTCTATACTGACGGTCGCTCCGCTGTATTTCTTCCTGAGCATTGTGTTGAAATGCCGGCCCATTACCGTTATGAGGAATGCTTTTATGTCATTGATCTCCTGGCCCCGAGCCATGTACGACAGTGCCGCAATAAGTGTGTCCTGTGTAAGGTCCTCTGCGTCATATATGTTGCCGCATTTTTTTAATGCTTCACCGAGCAGGAATTCGATGTTGCTCAAGATCTCGCTTACTTTTTCGCTTTTTGCGTTGCTGCTCTGCATATAATGTACCTCTTTATTGTACCTCTTTCGAAAGCTTTCACTTACAAGGTCGCGCGCGGCGCGTGCCGGTTCACTGTTTTTTATGATTGTATCACAGAACATGCCGTTTCATGCATATTTTGCACCGCGGCTGTCTTTAATACAATTCCTGCCTGATGCTGTGTTTCCCTGCATGTTGCCGCTTGTTCTTGCTTGTTCTTGCTTGTCCTTGTTCTTGTCCTTGTCCTTGTTCTTTTGCATCGATGTTCGTTTTACCATTCTCTTTTCAAATGTTTTACTTTTTTGCCATATTTTTCCTGTCCTTCCAAATTCCCCCTGCTTTTTTCGCTTAATTCAAGCATTTAAGTGAAAAACAGCTCGGCGACAAGGCATGGCAGTCCCAAAATGCGGCCGGTCATGCAGCTGAAACGGCAAGAAACCGATCATTTTGTCGCAGATTTACTCATTTGTTCAATTTTGTTCAATTTTGCTTTTTGCCATATTTTTCCTGTCCTTCCAAATTCCCCCTGTTTTTTTTGCTTAATTCAAGCATTTAAGTGAAAAACAGCTCGGCGGCAAGGCATGGCAGTTCAGAACACGGCCTGGCATGCAGCTGCAGCGACAGAAAAAACAACAAAAGCAGAAGCAGCAACAGAAACAGAGGCAGCAGAAGTAGCAGAAACAGAAACAGGAGAGCGAAGAGCCGGCAGTACGGGCAAAAGTGAGACAAGGGTTTGGGCAAGGACTCTGGCAAGGGTTCGGGCAAAGACCCGGGTCACGCGTGTTTTAATTGACAAAAAGGGATATACATTATAATATATGTTAGATTACAGCTGTTTTAATTATAGTTCATTATAACATTGCAACAAATCCAGATAAACAGGCGGGCGCTTCTATGAGTACTGATATGAGCAAAAGCGGCAGGAAGAATATAAATAAAGCAAATAAGGTAAACAAAGCAGATAACGCAAATAAGGCAGATAACGCAAATGAATCAAATATAGCACATGACGCGAACAAAGCACATGACGCATTTGGCGCAAACAGCATGATCGCGGCGCGCGGCAAGGCGCTCAAAGCAGCCGCATTGTTTATGTCTGTTATTATGTCTGTTATCGTGATATTAACATTGCTGCTTGCAGCGGCGGGCTGCGGCAGTTCTTCAGAGCAAGTCGGCGGCAACGGACAGGGGCCGGCAGGGCAGAACAGTTCGTCGGGATCGGTGAAATCGCCTGCTCCGCAAGGCACGGCCGGCGGGACAGGCGGGACAGGCGGGACAGGTGCGACAGGAGCGACAGGTGCAGGGACAGGGACTGCGGAGCCGACAGAGCCCGCCGGGCCCACCGCCACGCCGGTGCCAGATTACGACCCGCCCGTGCTCATAGGCGTGGTAAACAGGCAATTTTACGTGGGAGAAGGCATATCGTACTTAAGCGGCGTGAGCGCCCACGACGAAATAGACGGCGATGTTGAAATAACCGTGGACCGTTCCAAAGTAGATCCCAAGAAAGCGGGCGCATACGAAGTAACGTACACAGCCACCGACAGAGCCGGAAACAGCGTGTCGCAGACTGCAACGATAACCCTGAGCGAAGTCAAGGTCACAGAAAAGCAGCTTGACGAAGCGGCGGACAGAGTACTTGCCGAGATCACGACAGAAGACATGAGCATGACCGAAAAGGCATGGGCAATATACAAATATGTGAACACACACGTAAGATACTGGGACGAATCAGACAAAAACGACTGGCGCGCAGAAGCCTACAGAGGGATAACAGAGGGGTGGGGCGACTGTTTCACCTACTTCTCGGTAAGTCAGATACTGCTCACAAAAATAGGCGCCGAGATACTCCCCGTAGAAAGGCAGGGCGGCGTAACGCATCACTACTGGCACATAATAAACCTCGGCTCCGGCTGGTACCATTTTGACGCATGCATACACATACCCAAGTTCTGCTCCTTCATGCGCACAGACGCGGAATTTGACGAATTCGCGGCGCTGCAGAGACCCGGCTACAATTACTATACGTATGACAAAGAAAAATATCCCGCGGTGTCCACCACCCCGTTCGAATGGGACAGAACAATGCCGGAGAGCGGAGATCAGTAAAATGAACCGTATAAACATACTTTCGTATTTAGAAGAATCCGCAGTGAAATATAAAGATAAGATCGCATTTTCCGACGAAGTATCAGAATTATCGTTCGGTAAAATGCTTTCGGCTGCGCGCTCCGCAGGCAGTTTTTTGCTGGAAAAAGGATTTTACAAAAAGCCGGTCGTAGTTTTCATGAAGAAATCGCCGGATATGATAAACGCATTTCTCGGAGCAGTATACGCGGGATGCTATTACGTGCCCATTGACGAAGAAATGCCCGAGCACCGCATAAAGCTGATCTTCGAAACACTGAAACCCGAAATCGTGATATATGATGACACGACCGAGGAAAGCGTCAGAGAGCTGCTCGGCGCCGCGAAGGGTGAGGCGGCAGAAGGCAAGGCGGCAGAAGGCGCTGCAACAATTGCAGAAGGCGATGCAACAATTGCGGCATATAAATACAAAGACGCGGCAGCGGCGCAGGAAAACGCAGAGGCGCTGCGGCGCGTAAGAGAAAAAGCGATAGACACGGACCCGGTCTATATAGTATTTACATCCGGGTCCACGGGAATACCCAAGGGCGTAGCCGCGTGCCACCGCTCGGTGATAGATTATATAGAAAACCTCAGCGAGATACTGCACGCATCCGAGGACACAGTCTTCGGAAACCAGGCGCCGCTCTACGTAGACGCATGCCTCAAAGAAATATATACGACACTGAAATGCGGCGCGAGCACATATATAATACCGAAGCAGCTCTTCATGTTCCCCGTAAAGCTCGTACAGTACCTTAACGAGCACAAGATAAACACAGTGTGCTGGGTAGTGCCCGCGCTCACAATGATATCCGGCTTCGGCACATTCAGGACAGTCGTGCCCGAGACACTGAAGACAATAGCGTTCGGAAGCGAGGTTTTCCCCGTAAAACAATTCAACATATGGAAAAAGCAGCTGCCCGGAGCCCGCTTCATAAACCTTTACGGCCCTACCGAAGCGACGGGCATGTCATGCTATTACGAAGCAGACCGCGAATTCGCCGAAGACGAAGTGATACCCATAGGAAAACCCTTCAGGAACACAGACATAATGCTCCTTACAGACAAAGGCGAGCCGGCTTTGCCGGGAGAGCCGGGCGAGATATGCATAAGAGGCACTTCCCTCACCCTGGGGTATTACGGAGATTTCACAAGGACAGACGAGGCATTCGTACAGAATCCGCTAAGCAGAGCGTACCGCGAGCTCATATACAAGACAGGCGACATAGGCAGGTACAACGAGCGCGGCGAGCTCATGTTCATATCGCGCAGGGACTATCAGATAAAGCACATGGGGCACCGCATAGAGCTCGGTGAAATAGAAATGACCGCAGACAGAGCGGAGGGCGTCGCAAACTCCTGCTGCATATACAAAAAAAGCGGCAAAGACGCCCGCGGTAAAATAATACTGTTTTACGAGGGCTCCGCCTCCGAGGAGGCGCTCCTCAAAGAGCTGAAGGAAAGGCTCCCGAGGTACATGGTGCCGTCCGTCATAAAACGCACGGACAGGCTGCCCCTTACCGCCAACGGTAAAATAGACCGCAAAGCGCTGACTTCATCGGAAGACTCATAAGGGAAAAAGCAAGAAAGCAAAAGAAAAAAGCGAAAGGAAAAAAGGCAAAATGGACGAGCTCATAAAAATACTCAAAGAAATACACCCGGACGTCGATTACGATACGAACAAAAAGCTGATAGACGGCAAAGTGCTGGACTCATTCGACATAATAACACTCATATCCGAAATAAACGACACATTCGATGTGGCAATACCTGCGGAAGAGATAATACCGGAGAATTTCAACTCCGCAGAAAGCCTTTGGGAGCTCATAAGCCGCCTCGCTGAAGACTGATAATGCTGTTCACATCATTAGGATTCATAATATTCACAGCATTGCTCATAGCCGTATACTACGCAGTGCCCATAAAATACAGATGGGTGATACTGCTCGTATTCAGCATGATATTTTACGCCTTCGCTGGCCTTTCGGGCTTCATATTCATGGGTACGACGATAATAACGTCGTACATCGCGGCGAGGCTCATACAAAAAGCATATGACCGCCGCGATGCGTATCTGGCATCGGAGCAGGGCAAGGCGCTCACAAAGGACGAAAAAAAAGCATACAGAGCAAAATGCAAGAGCCGCGCGAGGCGCGTTCTCGTGCCCGCGCTCGTAATAAACTTCGGTATACTCGCGCTGCTTAAATACATACTCGCAGGCAGGATACTCGAAGGCCTTCCCTTCCTGTCGGGAGCCGCGATAGTGCTGCCCATGGGAATATCATTTTACACATTCCAGACGATGGGCTACATAATAGACGTGTACCGCGCGAAAGTGAGCGCCGAAAAGAACATATTAAAAACGGCGCTGTTCACATCATACTTCCCTCTTACGGTACAGGGGCCCATATCGGATTACAGGTACCTTACGGCCACGCTGTACACGCCGGAGCCCTTTTCGGCAAAGAACATAATGTCCGGCCTCGAGAGAGTGCTGTGGGGATATTTCAAAAAGCTCGTAATAGCGGACAGGCTCGCGGCGGCCGTGTCGACTGTAATAGGCAGCCCGGCACAATACACCGGAGCCTACGCGCTCTTCGGAATGATACTGTACGCGGCGCAGCTCTATGCGGATTTCACAGGCGGGATAGACATAACGATAGGCCTTTCCGAAATGCTCGGCGTGCGCGTACAGGAAAATTTCAACCGCCCGTATTTTTCAAAGAACATAACGGAATACTGGCGAAGATGGCATATCTCGCTGGGAGAATGGTTCAAGGAATATATGTTCTATCCCATATCCGTCTCGAAGCCCATGCTGAAGCTCTCGAAAAAAGCGCGTTCCGCATTCGGAGACAGCGTGGGAAAACGCATACCCGTATACGTCAGCACCGCAGCGGTGTGGCTCACAACGGGAATATGGCACGGCAGGGGACTGAATTTTGCCGTGTGGGGACTGCTGAACTGCGTCATAATACTCATATCCCAGGAGCTCATGCCGCTCTATGGGCGTTTTCACGGGCGGCTCCCCGGCTTAAAGCGCACCTGCGGCTACAGGGCGTTTGAATGCGTGAGGACAGTATTCATACTCAGCAGCCTGCGTATGCTGGACTGCTACAGGAACGTGCCTTTAACATTCAGGATGTTCGCGGGCATCTTTACAGAAGGAAGATACCGGGAGCTCGTGCGCGGCGGATTCCTTGAGCTGGGCCTTACGGGCGCAGATTTTGCCGCCGCGCTGGCGGGAGTCCTCATCGTTTTCGCAGTCAGCATGATGCAAAGAAAGGGCGGCATAAGAGAGCGCCTCGCAGAAAAAAAACACGGTTTCACACTGCAGGCGATTTTATGTGCTATAATTATCGTAACGATACTTATTTTCGGAGCTTACGGCGAAGGCTACGACCAAAGCCGGTTTATATACAATCAGTTCTGATCATACAGTTAATACAGTTTTCATGGTAAAGGGGGCATTGCGCTTGAGTATAAAAACAAAACGGATACTGACCGCTGCGGCGGTGGCGGCAGCTCTTTGCGCAGTGCTGTGGCTCATGCAGCTCCTGCTCATGCCCAAATACATGACAGACATAAAAGAGGGCGCGCTCATACGCGAATATTACGACGATCCCGAAGGCCACGATGTGATATTCTTAGGCGACTGCGAGGTATACGAAAACATATCCCCCGTCACACTCTGGCGCGAGTACGGCATATCGTCATATATACGCGGCAGCGCTCAGCAGCTCATATGGCAGTCATATTACATTTTAGAGGACACGTACCGCTACGAAACGCCCGGAACAGTAGTCTACAACGTGCAGTCCATGATATACGGCACGCCGCAGAGCGAAGCGTACAACCGCATGACACTCGACGGCATGCCCCTCTCCCGGGCCAAGATATCCGCCGTGCGGGCCTCCGTGACGGAGGGCGAGAGCATTGCAAGCTATATTTTCCCACTTCTCAGGTACCATTCGCGCTGGAGCGAGCTGTCCGCCGAGGACGTGAAATACATGTTCCGTAAAGACACCGTTTCATACGGCGGCTATCTCATGCAGACGGCCGTGCGCCCCATGGAATCCCTCCCCGCCGTAAAACCGCTGGACGACTACACGCTTCCCGACATATCATTTGAATACCTCGGTAAAATGGCGGCGCTCTGCAAAGAGCACGGCTCTGAGCTCGTGTTGGTAAAATCCCCGAGCCTCTATCCTCACTGGTACGATGAGTGGGACAGTCAGATCGTAAAATACGCGTCCGAGAACGGCCTTAAATATTATAACTTCATAGACCGCTCATCCGAGACAGGCATAGACATGAGCACCGACACATATGACATGGGAATGCACCTGAACGTATACGGCGCCGAAAAATACTCGTCATATCTTGGTGAAATATTGAAAAACGAATGCGGCGTACCCGACAGGCGCCAAGACGCCGCATACGCGGATGTATGGAACGATATATGCGCCCGCTATGACGAAGAAAAGCAAAGCGCCGCCTCTTCTGCGCCGCCTTCAGACACGCAGGGCGGCGACAGCAGCGGCGGCAGCGGCGGTCAGCCCGCGCTTTCCGAGCACCCGCACGACGGGTACTATTTTACCGCATACAACACCGAGATAGGCGTAAGATGTCCCGCTCACCTGCTGGAAAAAATGCGTGAAAACGGCGGCGAATACAGATATTACGAATCGGTGAGCTGCGCCTACCAGGGCATGGACATGATATATACGTTCGACAGCTTTGAGGTACACGTAAATACAGTCGACGGCGCAGATATCATAACCGGCATTTCAATACTCGACGACATGGTGAGCATTCCCGAAGGGCTTAAGATAGGCGACGGCAGGGACGATATGACAGATTGCCTCGGCACGGACTTCGAACAGTCCGGGAACACATACACATACGAAAAAGACGGAACGCTCATAAGCGTCCTCATAAAGGACGGCAGCGTAAGATCGATAGAATATACATTTTAAGTTATAAAGTCATAAGGAGAACAGACACATGGCAGGCAGACGGAACCGAAGAAGCAGCACGGATAAAGGATCGCTCATAATATTGATCGTACTCATATTGATAATAGTCGCGCTTTTCGCGGCGATCTTAATAAAGGACAGAGTGTCCGGTAAAACGGGCGGCACGCCGCAGCAGGGACAGAGCAGCGGTTCAAACGGATCGAACGGCGGCAGCGGCGGCACAAACGGCGGAGCCGACGGTGAGAACGGCGAAAGCGGCGGCAATACCAAAGAGCCCGTATGGCACGAGCAGAGCGAGCAGGACGCCGTCCCCGCAGTAAACACCGTTACGTATACGCCTCCCCAGGGCGCGGATCTGCCCTACTACATTAAAGTAAACCGCGCCATGTGCACCGTGACCGTTTACGGCATAGACGCAGACGGCGGATACACAGTGCCGGTAAGAGCCTTCGTGTGCTCCGTGGGCAAGCCCGGAGACGAAACGATCTCAGGCGAATACGAGCTGCACGACAGATTCGACACTACATGGTGCTACATGGTGGACGGCTCATACTCGCAGTACGCATACAGGATACACAACGGCTATATGTTCCACATAGTGCCCTCTACCGCCGATTCCAAGAACCATCTTGAGACGGAGGAATACAACAAGCTGGGCGAGCCCGCTTCACTGGGCTGCGTGCGTCTTACGACGGAGGGCGCCAAATGGATATCCGACAACTGCAAGATAGGAACAAAGGTGCTCATTTACGACGATGCGGAAAATCCCGGGCCGCTGGGCAAGCCGGCCGCCATCAAGATACCCGTAGGGCATGAATACGCCGGCTGGGACCCCACCGACCCGGACGAGAACAATCCGTGGAACAGCTGCTCTCCCCGCATAGAGGCAGGCGACATAACGGTATCCGCAGGGAGCGAAGCCGACATTTTACAGGGAGCCCGCGCATATGATACGTGCGGGAACGACATAAGCGGCTCCATTTACTGGTACGGAAAATACACCACCGACCTTGAAGGCAGCTACACAGTGACACTGGGCGTCACGGACGCTCTGGGCAGGAGCGCGAGGAAAGAGATCAGGATAAACGTTTCACCGTCGGAGGGAAACGGATCACAGCCGGATGCCGACAAGGTCTCATACAGAGCATCCGTTGAGAACCTCGATATAATGACCGCCGTCAAGAGCGAGCATGCACTGCTCATTTCACGCGCGGACAAAAGCGTTTTACTCGACAAAAAGGGCAGCGAAAGGGTGTACCCCGCCTCTATCGTTAAAATGATGACTCTGCTGGTGTCGCTTGAAAATCTCAGCGACATGAACGAAAGGCTCGTCATAACGCAGGAAACGTACGACAAACTGCTCGAAAGGCACCCCTCCATGTCGGGACTGCCCACCGAGGTGCCCATAAGGGTCATAGATATGCTCCACGGCTCGTTTATGCCCTCGGGAGCCGACGCGAGCGTGACTCTCGCGATAAGGATCGCCGGCAGCGAGAGCGCATTTGTGGAACTTATGAATCAAAAGGCCGCATCAATAGGCATGAATGATACACACTATATAAATGCCACGGGATTTGACGAGGACGGCCAGTATACAACGTGCGCGGATGTGGCGAAGCTTCTGGACTATGCTCTCGGCAACAGTATGTTCAGGCAGATCTTCACGACCCGCTCGTATACGACCGAGGCTCTGCAGGGTCATCCCGAAGGCGTCACTCTTAAGAGTACCATGTTCAATTCTATAGAGGCCTCCGAATTCGACAACGGGATAAATGTGCTCGGCGGTAAAACGGGATATACCGACAAGGCCGGCATGTGTCTTGCGAGCCTTGCGGAATCAAAAAAGAGCGGCAATGAATACATTCTCGTCACCATGAAAGCGCCCGGCGATTATTATGACGGGCCGCATCCCAATCATGTCAAGGATGCGGTGACCGTGTACAGCTCTATAGCTGAACATATGCTGTAACTGAGAATATTCGTGAATACCCGAAGGCGATCCGGCGCAGAATATAAATGTGAACATTTATATTGAAAGGATGCCTTATATGGAAAACAGGAACAATGATATTTCCGTAAAACGCATAGTGGCCGCAGTCCTTACGACTTTTACGGTACTGGGCCTTGCGGTATACGGAATTTATTTTAACGTCAGATCGGAGAAGGCCGAAAACGACCTTGAGAATCAGTACAGGCGCACATTTGCCGATATGACGGATTATGTCGCTTCTGCCGAAAATTATATTCTCAAAGCTCTGTCCTCCGGCACTCCGGGCACTACCTCCGCCATGCTCGAGGAAGCTTCCAAGTGCTCCGCGCAGGCGGAATCGTGTCTTACGTCGCTCCCCATAGATCAGCGCGTGACCGAAAAGATATCCGGCTTTCTCGTGCAGCTTGAGGATGTGTCCAGGACATGGAGCCGCAGGCCCGTAAACGGAGGCATACTGAGCGACAGCGAATACGACACTCTCACTGAGCTTTACGGTTACGCTCAGGACCTCTCGGGCAGGCTGTACGCCCTCTCGGCCGATATAGACAAAAATGTATGCTCATGGGCCGATATTTCAAATGACAGCGGTAAAATCCTCGGTAAAAATACTATCTCCCCCAAATATGCGTCTTTGGGAAAACTCAGCGACCCTTTCACGGAATATCCCACTCTCATATATGACGGGCCTTTTTCGGAGCACATGTCGGACACGGAGCCCAAGGGGCTCACGGGCGACACTCTCTCACCGGAGGCGGCTGAAAATAAAGCGAAAATGTATTTTACCAAGATCACAGGCTGCGACGGCGAAACCGGCAGCGAAGACAGCGGCGAAGGCAGCGGCGCTTGCCGTGTAAAAAAGTGCGGTGAAAATTCGTATAACGGAATCGACACATACTGTTTCACGGCGGATATTGACGGCGCTCAGGCGCACATAGATATTACGAAAAAGGGCGGCATGCTCTACTCATTTATTTACCCGCGGGAATGCGGCGAGCAGAATCTGAGTACCGAGCAGGGCATAGAGGCCGGCAAGAGCTTTTTGCAGTCTATAGGAATGACTTCCATGGCTTCTTCGTATTACACGGCGGAAAACGGATTTATCACTGTCAATTATTCATACGAAAATGACGGTATTCTTTATTATCCGGACATGGTAAAGGTAAAGATCGCCCTTGACAACGGCTCTCCAGTTGCTTTTGAAGGGCACGGCTATATAGCGTGCCACGATACGGGCAGCTCGAGGATATCGCCCGCTTCTATATCGGTATCGGACGCCGAAAATGTTCTGAGCCCTCACCTTACGGTAGACACTGTGCGCGAGGTCGTCGCCCCCGACGATCACGGAGGCGAATATCACGCATATGAATTCAGCTGTACTCTCATGGGCCGACCCGTGCTCGTATATATCGATGCCGAAACAGGTATCGAAAAAGATGTCCTTATCATTCTTGAGGGCAGCGACGGCATATTGACTGTATAACAAAAACAAAAAGAGGGCGCCTCAGCTTATACGATCAAGCATAGGGCGCCCGTTTCCGCGGCAGGAGCCGCCTTTGTAACATTATTTATTGTATATCTATATATCTATCTATATATCCTTATCATACGTCCTTTATTGAAAGGTCGATCCTTCCCTGCTTGTCGAGTCCTATGAATTTAACCTTTACGGTGTCTCCCACGTTCACGACGTCCTCAACCTTCTCGACACGGTGCTTTGCGAGCTTTGATATATGAACAAGACCTTCCTTGCCCGGCAGGAACTCCACGAATGCTCCGAAAGCGAGCGTGCGCGTTACTTTGCCTTCAAATACGGTCCCCACTTCTATGTCGCCCACGATGCCGCTTATTATCTTCATGGCCTTTGCGGCATTGTCCGCGTCTATAGCGGCGATATATACCGATCCGTCATCGTTTATATCTATCTTGACGTCTGTTTCCTGTATGATGCGGTTGATCACCTTTCCGCCCGTTCCTATAACGTCGCGTATCTTATCGGGATCTATCTTCATCTGGAACATCTTAGGCGCATATTTCGATACGGTCTCTCTCGGCTTGTCTATGCAGGGCAGTATTATTTCGTTTATTATCTTCATCCTGCCCTTTCTCGTGAGCTCGAACGCCTGACGTATCACCTCATACGAAAGACCTGTGACTTTAATATCTACCTGTATCGCGGTTATGCCTTTTTCTGTTCCGGCAACCTTAAAGTCCATATCGCCGAAGAAGTCTTCTATGCCCTGTATGTCCATAAATGTTATGAAATCGTTCTCGTCGTCGGGATTCGTAACAAGGCCTGCCGAGATTCCCGCTACGGGGCGCTTTATGGGAACGCCTGCGTCCATGAGCGCCAGTGTGGATCCGCAAACGCTTCCCTGTGATGTGGATCCGTTTGACATGAGCACCTCGGATACGAGTCTCAGTGCGTACGGGAATTCTTCTTCAGACGGTATTACGGGTTCGAGAGCTCTTTCGGCAAGAGCTCCGTGGCCTATCTCACGGCGTCCGGGTCCTCTCGACGTTTTTGCTTCTCCTACGCTGTATGACGGGAAATTATAATGATGCATATAGCGCTTTGTTTCTTCGTTGTCTATGCCGTCGAGCATCTGTATGTCCGACATGGGTCCCAGCGTTGCAACTGTGAGCACCTGTGTCTGTCCTCTTCTGAACAGTCCCGATCCGTGTGTTCTCGGGAGCAGCCCCACTTCGGCGCTGAGCGGTCTTATTTCTTCAAGTCCTCTGCCGTCTACGCGCTTGTGCTCGCGGAGCAGATAATTCCTTACCACGCTTTTCTCGAGCTTATACATGGCCTCGCCTGCCAGGGCATCTATATTCTCGTATTTGTCCGCAAGGGCTTCCTTTACTTTATTTGTGAGCGCGTCTATATTGTTGTCTCTTACTGTCTTGTCCGTAGCGAGCACGGCCGTTTTCATTTCCTCAAGAGCTATCTTCTCTACGTCCTCATACAGGTCGTGATCTACCTCGCATGACTGATATTCAAACTTGGGTTTTCCTATATCCGCCGCTATCTCACTTATGAAATCGCATATTTTACGTATCGTCCCGTGACCCTTTATTATAGCGCCCAGCATTACGTCCTCGGGTACCTCTTTTGCGCCGGCTTCTATCATGGTTATCTTGTCTTTGGTGCCTGCCAGCGTTACGTACATATCGCTCTTCGCGCGCTGTGCTTCCGTAGGATTTATCACTACTTCGCCGTCCACGAGGCCGAGCACTATGCCGCCTATCGGGCCGCCGAAGGGTATGTCCGAAATGCAGAGTGCGGCCGACGTTCCTATCATTGCCGCTATTTCAGGCGAATTGTCCTGATCCACCGAAAGCACCGTATTGATTATGACTACGTCGTTCCTCAGGTCTTTCGGGAAAAGAGGGCGTATGGGCCTGTCTATGACTCTTGATGTGAGTATTGCCTTTTCGGAGGGCTTTCCTTCTCTTTTGATGAAACCGCCGGGTATCTTACCCACGGAATAGAGCTTCTCCTCGTAATCCACGCTGAGCGGGAAAAAGTCGATCCCGTCTCTGGGCGCTTTGGACGCTGTGGCTGTGGATATCACGACTGTGTCGCCGTAGCGCACGAGCACTGCTCCGTTTGCGAGAAGAGCCATCTTACCTGTCTCGATGGTGAGCGGCCTTCCGGCAAGCTGCATTGAATAAGTTTTGAACATATATTTTTTCTCCTTTCGATCCGCAGGAGCAGGCGGTAGCTTGTAGATTCTGCACTGATATGTCGGCATCAGCGTACAATCTACGCTCTACTGCTCGTCCTGACGGAACATATTAAATAATAAAGGCGGATTTCCGCGTTTTGAGCGGGTATCCGCCGTTTACTCTTACTTTCTGAGTCCGAGCTTTTCTATCAGCGCGCGGTATCTCTCTACGTCTATCTTTGTAAGGTAATTGAGAAGTCCTCTTCTCTGTCCTACCATCATGAGAAGTCCTCTTCTTGAGTGGTGGTCTTTCTTATGTGTCTTAAGATGTTCGTTGAGATGATTTATGCGTTCTGTGAGGAGCGCAACCTGCACCTCGGGCGAGCCCGTGTCCCCTTCATGTATGCCATACTCGGCAATGATCTCCTGTTTTCTTTCTTTTGTCATTTCTTTCTACACTCCTTTAAAATATTAGGTGCGCCTGCGCTGCCGGCGATTGCGCTGTTTGCGATTGCCTGCGCCCCGTATCCGCCGCTGTCGCAGGGCAGGTTGGAGAATCCTTTCCCCGTGAGAACGGTATCTGTGTCATGATAGCACATACATTTTTCGTTGTCAAACGAAATTACCGCCGCTGTGCCGGTTTGCACGCGGGCTCGCACGCGGGCGGCAAATTCCGTTTGCATATTAAATATGTTTTGCTATACCCGTCTTTGGTAGTTAACGCCATATTTTTTTAGGAGTAAAACTTAAATAGATCTCTTACAAATGCCCATATATTCG
>CANQOI010000032.1 GCA_947625435.1 uncultured Clostridia bacterium
CACAATGCGCAAGTGCCGGATAGGAACGGCAAAATTTTTTACACTTCTATTACTTCTTTATCGCACATAAGCAAAGGAAGCGGGAATAAAAATGGCCATACATCCGGACGACCCGCCGTGGAGCATATTCGGGCTCCCGAGGATAATCACCTGCCGCGAAAATATACGAAGATTCCTGAAGCTCTGCGACGATGAGGCAAACGGCCTCACATTCTGTACGGGCTCTCTGGGCGCGGATCCCGAAAATGACCTTATAGCCATGGCGCGCGAATTCACGCCCCGCATACATTTTGCGCATTTAAGGAACATAAAGCATACGGGCGAAAGATCGTTCGAAGAGACGGGACATCTGTCCGAGTGCGGCTCATTTGACATGTACGGCATAGTGAAGGCGCTCGTGTCGGGCGGCTTTGACGGATATGTGCGGCCCGATCACGGAAGGATGATATGGGAAGAGAAGGGAAGGCCGGGCTACGGCCTGTATGACCGCGCCCTCGGAGCCGCGTATCTCAACGGACTTTTTGAAGCGGCGGAGAAGGAAGCCGGGAGGGAGACTGTATGAAAAAAAATGTTGTCATAACCGGAGGCGGCGGCGTGCTGTGCTCCGCATTTGCAAAGGCTCTCGCCGAGGACGGGCACAATATAGCGTTACTTGATCTTAACGGTGACGCCGCGGAAAGAACGGCATGTGATATAAAAGAAAAGGGCGGCACTGCCGCGGGATTCAGGGCAAACGTGCTCGACAAGGACGAGCTTGAATCCGTGCATGCCGAGATAAAAGAGCTTTTCGGGCCCTGCGACCTGCTCATAAACGGAGCGGGCGGCAATCATCCCTCATGTACGGCGGCCCACGAGACATACGAGAAGGGCGATGAGGAAAGGGACGACATTTTAACATTCTTCAATATACCTAAAGAACAGTTCGGCTTCGTATTCGACCTCAACCTGCTCGGAACGTTCTTACCCACTCAGGTATTCGGCAGGGATATGACGGGCAGGAGCGGCTGCAGCATACTGAACATATCGTCAATGAACGCATACAGGCCGCTCACCAAGATACCCGCATACAGCGCGGCAAAGGCGGGCGTTTCCAACATGACGCAGTGGATGGCCGTGCATCTGGCTCCCGCCGGAATACGAGTGAACGCCATCGCGCCGGGATTTTTCGTGACAAAGCAGAATAAAGACATGCTGTATGACAAGGACGGCAGACCCACCGAAAGGACGGGTAAAATACTCCGCGCGACTCCCATGGGACGCTTCGGCATGCCGGAGGAGCTGCTGGGCGCCGTGCGTTTTCTCACCGACGAGAATGCTTCGGGCTTCATAACGGGCGTAGTGCTTCCCATAGACGGCGGCTTCTCGGCTTATTCGGGCGTGTGAATCCGAAGGCGGGCAAAGGAGGCAAAAAATGGACAGGGCGATAATAAGCGCATTCTCGGACGAAGCGGGAGAGCCGCTCGAGGCTCAGATGGCGGCTCTCATACGAAACGGGATACACGGAATGGAGATACGGGCGGCGGACGGCGTGAACATATCCGATATGCCCGCGGCAAAGGTAAGAGAGATACATAAGATCTTGTGCGAAAAAGGCATATTTGTGTGGTCTGTCGGCTCTCCCATAGGTAAAATATCCGTAACGGACGCCTTCGGGCCCCATACAGAGAAGCTCGAGCGCACGCTGGAAGCGGCGTGCATACTCGGTGCGGAAAATATACGCATATTCAGCTTCTATATGCCGGAGCCCGATAGCATGGACGCACGCTCTTTGCCTGAGTCCTTGAGGGATACCGTCATGGAAAGACTTTCGGTCATGGCGGATAAGGCAAAACAGTACGGCATAACGCTCTGCCACGAAAACGAAAAGGGCATATACGGACAGAGCGCCGCGCAATGCGCGGATATAGCGGAGGCCGTTCCGGATATAGCGCATGTTTTCGATCCGGCGAATTACATACAGTCGGGAGAGGATCCGGCATATGCCTGGAAAACAATGGCGGGACATGTTAAATACATTCACATAAAGGACGCCCTCAAGGACGGGCGCGTTGTGCCTGCGGGCAGGGGAGACTGCGGATTAAAGGAGATAATAAGCGCATTTTACGCTCTCGGAGGCAGGCACATGACGCTTGAGCCGCATCTCTGCGTGTTCGGCGGCTTCAGGGAGCTTGAGAGGGAGGATGACGCGGCTCTTAAAATAGGGACATATGAGTACAAAACGCAGGACGACGCGTTCGACGCGGCGGCGGAGGCGCTGTCTGACATTTTACAGGATTTAAAAATACGTTACTGAGGAGGAATTATCATGATAACAGGCGCACAACTTTACACGTTGAGAGATTTCTGCAAAACACCCGAACAGCTTGCGGAAACATTGAAGAGGGTGGCAGATATGGGCTACAGGACGGTACAGCTTTCCGGAACATGCGCATATGACCCGGACTGGATGAACGAGCGGCTCAGGGAAAACGGCCTTAAATGCGTGCTCACGCATACCGACGCCATGCGCATAGCGTCGCACACGCAGGACGTTGTGAACGACCACAAAAAGTTCGGCTGCGGACACATAGGGATAGGCTACTACAAAATGGAGACGCAGGAGGCGGTAGACGAGTTTCTGAACAGATTCGGGCCCGCCATGAAGATATTGGAAGAAAACGGGATGAAGCTCATGTATCACAATCACGATCACGAATTCATGCATATAAACGGGCGTACTGTATTGATGCAGCTGGCGGAGCGCACAGAAGAAAATCGCCTCGGTTTTACGCTCGACACATTCTGGGTACAGGCGGGAGGCGGCGACGCCGCGTGGTGGCTCAGATATCTTAAAGGGCGCGTTCCGTGCGTGCATTTCAAGGATATGGGATACGGACGTAAAATGCTCCCCGTGGGAGGCGGAAACATGAATTTCGACGAAATAATAAAGGCGTGCGAATATGCGGGCGTAAAATATGCGCTCGTGGAGCAGGATGACTGCAACGGCCGCGATCCGTTTGAATGTATGAAGGAAAGCTTTGAATATCTTAAATCGTGCGGTATAAAAGGAGAATGAGCATATGGATAAGGTAAGACTGGGAATAATAGGGATAGGAAACATGGGCACCGGCCATTACAACAACATAAAGGCCGGGCTGTGCCCCGAGGTGGAGGTCACTGCCGTGGCGGATATAAGCCCCGAAAGGATAGAATGGGCAAAGAACACGCTTCCCGACACGGTGGGGATATACGAAAGCGCAGCGGAGCTCATGGAAAGCGGAAGGACGGACGCGGTGCTCATAGCCGTGCCTCATTATTCTCACCCCGGGCTTGCGATAGAGGCGATGCGGAAGGGGCTTCACGTAATGGTCGAAAAGCCTGCCGGCGTGTACACAAAGCAGGTAAAAGAGATGAATGAGGAAGCAAAAAAGAGCAATGTGATATTCGGCATGATGTTCAATCAGCGCACGAACCACATTTACAGAGCCATGCGCGATATAGTAAAGAGCGGCAGGTACGGCGAGATAAGGAGAACAAACTGGATCATAACGGATTGGTACAGGCCTCAGGCGTATTACGATTCGGGCTCGTGGCGCGCCACATGGAGCGGCGAGGGCGGCGGAGTGCTCCTCAATCAGTGCCCTCACCAGCTGGATCTCTGGCAGTGGATATGCGGTATGCCCAAAACGGTCAGCTGTCACATGCTTTTCGGAAAATGGCACGATATCGAGGTGGAAGACGATGTTACGGCTTATGTTGAATATGAAAACGGAGCTACGGGAGTGTTTGTCACCACAACGGGCGACGCCTGCGGCTCGAACCGTTTTGAGATACAGCTTGACGGCGCAAAGCTCTTAGCTGAAGGCGGCAAGCTGAGGGTATGGGAGTATGAGCCGCGCGAGTCCGAATTTACGAAGACAAATAAGATACCCTTCTGCGTGCCCAAGATAAATGAGATATGCGTTGAGACGGACGGTATGAATACTCAGCATGTGGGCGTTCTGAACGCGTTCGCAGCCGCGATCTTAAGGGGCGAGCCCCTTGTGGCTGACGGCAGCGAGGGCATAAACGGGCTCACTCTTTCGAATGCCATGCACCTTTCGCAGTGGCTCGGCAAGACTGTTGAGATTCCTTTTGACGACGATCTGTATTACAGTGAGCTCATGAAACGCGTTGAGACGTCACAAAAAAAGGGTACATGTTGACATGAACGGTGAATGCAGCTCTGCGGCAGGCATCTCTGCGCTCGGCATCGCCGTTATAGGCGTCGGAAATATAGGCTCCGCACACGCTGACTGCCTGGCGCGCGGGAAAATAAACGGCGCGCGCCTTGCGGCTCTGTGCGATATCGACCCCGATAAGGAGAGGGCGCTCCGCGCCCTGTATCCCGATGTGCCTTTCTTTGATGATGCGGGCAAATTGTTTGACAGCGGGCTCTGCGACGCGGTGATCGTTTCGGCGCCGCACAGAGAGCATGTGCCGTTGGGCATTGCGGCGCTGGAGCGCGGGCTTCACCTGCTCACGGAAAAGCCCGCGGGCGTAAGTGTGTCCGACGTAAGGCGGCTCAATGAAAAGGCGGCATCTTCGGGCAGGGTTTTCGGCATAATGTTCAATCAGAGAACAAGTCCTCTTTTCAGGAGGGCAAGGGATATATTCCGGGCGGGGACCCTGGGAGAGCTCACGCGCGTAAACTGGATAATAACAAACTGGTACAGAACGCAGCAGTATTACGATTCCGGCACTTGGCGCGCCACATGGCGCGGCGAGGGCGGCGGCGTACTTTTAAATCAGGCGCCGCACAATCTTGACATTTTACAGTGGATATGCGGAATGCCCGTCAGACTGCGCGCTTCATGTTATGAGGGTAAATTTCACCATATCGAGGTTGAGGACGAGGCTACGCTCTTTTTTGAGTATGAAAACGGGGCGACGGGTGTATTTATTACGTCCACGGGCGAATATCCCGGCACGAACCGCCTTGAAATAAGCGGCACTAAGGGTAAAATGGTACTTGAGGAGGGGCATATCAGGCTCTTTACTCATGCGCCGCGCGCGGGCGCCTCAAACGGCGCAGATATTCCGGATATAGTGTGCGAAACGATAGAAACGGGCGGAGAAACGGGCGGACATGCGGCTGTGCTTCAGAATTTTACGGATGCGGTGCGCACGGGGTCGCCTCTGATCGCTCCCGGAGAGGACGGCATTTACGAGCTGTCTCTTTCCAACGCGGCTTTTCTGTCGTCGTGGACGGGCGAATGGGTCCTTCTCCCTATCGATGCGGAGCATACGGCCCTTTTTGACAGCATGCTTGCCGAAAGAGCCGCCTCATCAAAAAAATATAACGCCGGTCCGGCGGCGGAGCGCGGCGTGGCTCCGGGCGATCGCGGTGAAGCTGCGGGCTATAAGGACAAATGGCAGGTAAATTGGTGACAGACATATGACTGACGATATCATGGACAGAATTGCAGGTAAAATGGAAAAATGCGGCGTTGTGCCCGTTATTCAGATAGAAGATGCGGAGCAGGCGCCGTATCTTGCGGAGGCGCTCACGGAGGGAGGTCTGCCGTGCGCCGAGATCACATTCAGAACGCCGTGCGCGGCCGACGCTATTTACAAAATGACGAGGGCGTTCCCCGAAATGCTGATAGGCGCGGGCACCGTACTGACATCGGAGCAGGCCGACAGGGCCGCAGACGCGGGAGCGAGCTTCATCGTAAGTCCCGGATTCAATGACAGGCATGTGGAGTACTGCCTCGGCAGGGGCTACAAAATGATACCGGGCACATGTACTCCGGGCGAGATCGAAAAGGCGCTTTCTTTCGGGCTTAAGTATCTTAAATTCTTCCCTGCGGAAGCGGCGGGCGGCATAAAGATGCTGAGCGCCGCGGCTGCGCCGTACAAGGGTGTGCGTTTTATGCCCACGGGCGGGATAAACGAGGATAATATGTCCGCTTATCTTGAAAAACCGTTCGTTTTCTGCTGCGGCGGCACGTTCATAGCGGGAAGCAAGGATATTTCCGAACGCAATTTCGGTAAAATAAAGGAGACCGCCCTGCGGGTCTCTCAGGCAGTAAAGCAAAATACAGAGAAAAGAGAATAAGGGTGGATGATGTTATGGACGGTAAGGTAGTGACATTCGGTGAAATAATGGTGCGGCTCACGCCGGAAGGATATAACCGTTTTACTCAGACGGACAGGATAAATATGACATATGCGGGCGCGGAGGCAAATGTTGCCGTGTCCCTTGCCAATTACGGAATGGACTGCGTTTTCGTTTCTAAGCTCCCTGAGCATGAGATAGGACAGGCCGCCGTCAATTCTCTGCGCCGCTTCGGAGTCGATACGTCGCATGTGCTGCGCGGCGGCGACAGGGCGGGCATATATTTTCTTGAAAGGGGCGCGTCGCAGAGGCCGTCGTCTGTTATTTATGACAGAAAGGGCTCGGCCGTTTCACAGGCGAGCCCCGATGAATTTGACTGGAAGAGCATATTTGAGGGCGCACGATGGTTCCATTTTACCGGTATTACGCCTGCGCTCAGCGATAACACGGCGCGCGCTTGCCTTGAAGCCGCAAAAACGGCACGCGATATGGGCATTACGGTAAGCTGCGATCTGAACTACAGGAATAAGCTGTGGAGCAGGGATAAGGCCCGCGAGTGCATGAGCGAGATCATGCGCTGCACCGATGTGTGCATTGCAAATGAGGAGGACGCCAAGGACGTTTTCGGCATAGAAGCCCGCGACAGCGACATTGCAAACGGTAAAATAAGCCCCGAAGGCTACGCTGATGTGGCGATGCGCCTTCGGGAGATGTTCGGCCTGCGATACGTTGCGATCACTCTGAGAGAATCTATCAACGCCAATATAAACGACTGGTCGGGTCTTCTGTGCGGCGATGATTCCTGCGTTTTCAGCAAAAAGTACAGGATACATATCGTTGACCGCGTGGGCGGCGGCGACAGCTTCGCCGCGGGCCTTATATATGGGCTCACGCATGGCTTTTCCGACAGGGATTCTGTGGAATTTGCCGTGGCGGCTTCCTGCCTCAAGCACACCGTGGAGGGCGATTTCAATCTTGTATCTGCTGATGAAGTGCTGCGCCTTATGGGCGGGGACGTCGGCGGCCGCGTCCGCCGGTGACAAACCGCACCAATATACGCACATGCTGCCTGTCCGGTTCAGTCTTCATAACCGGAATACGATATGATTTGTTTTTGCGCTGTCATTCCATATTGAGATAATGTTGTTATGCTCGGTAATATTTTAAATGACCAGGAGGTAACAGAATTATGAAATATCGGGAATGGCTTGAGGAATGGCTCGAAGATTATATCAGACCGGCAAGCAAGACACGTACATATCTGTTGTACAGAAATATCGCGGAGAAGCACTTGATGCGCTGCCTCGGCGATTATGATATTAAGTGTATAACACAGCCTATATTGCAGAAATATGTTTCGGGTTTGACAGTAAACGGCAATCTGAAAAACGGCGGACCGCTGTCCTCCGGTTCTGTCAATTCTATAATAAATGTGATACGTCGTTCGTTGGATACGGCGCATGCGCTCGGTTACGTGCCGCAGAACTGCGCGGATATATTAATCCGTCCGCGAAGAGATGAAAAGCAAGTAACATGTTTTACGATCGAAGAACAGAAAAAAATAGAGTATCACGCAATGCGGACTCATAAAAATAAAATGCGCGGTGTGATCATATGTCTGTATACCGGACTCCGCATAGGAGAACTGCTTGCTTTGGATTGGGAAGACATTGATCTTTCGCACGGAACTGTTTCTGTTTCAAAATCATGTCACGACGGAATAAACAGCAGCGGAATGTTCTGCAAGATCATAGAGTCGCCCAAGACCGTTTCTTCAAGCCGCACTATCCCGATACCTGAACAACTTATCCCTATGCTGCTCGATATGAAAAAGATGAGCAGGAGCGGCGCCGTGATATCAGGCTATTTGATCCTGAAAGATCTGCCTGCTGTCAAGTCGGGAGTGAACGGGCAGATCAGTCTGGGCTTTTACACACTCGGCGGAGTAGTTCTCTTCCTGATCATAGCATTGTGCAAGCTCGGTAAATTTAAGAGAATGCGTGCCGCAGTCAGAACAGAACATGCGACCATGCTTCGTAACGGTAAGTTTAATATTGAGAATACTATCAGGCAATTGCAGGAAATAAACAGTATCGTCGATCAGTTTGATCCTGATGAAAGCTTAAATAAACTGTTACTTACGGAGGGAAATTAAATGGAAGAGGAAACGAAGAATATTAACGGAACACTCGAATCGCTTGCCGATTTTGATATCGAAACAGAAGAACAGACAGTCAACATAGATGATGAAGAGATCGTTTTGGCTGATGACCTGGAGGGATTTGCCAAGGGATTCCCGGACTGGGATCTCCTCCCTCCCAAAAAATGAACAAAGATATCGTACCGAAAAGCCTTGCGCCGCAAGGCTTTTCTTCGTTGCTCTCCCATGAACGGCAATAGCGCCGAACATACGCAACCCTTAATTATGAATGATGTTTGCGTATCTTCGCATATAGTCTTCAGCTTTCGCGATCTCAGCCGCATCCGGGATCCATTCGGTGCGCCCGCGGTGAATGTGGTCCGCGTTCCCCAGCTGCGCATATTTAGAAGCGCCGTAGGTGTGGTAAGGTATCAGCTCAATGCCCCTGCAGTGCTTCAAAGAGGCATATACCGACAGAATGCCTTCAATGTGCTCTCTGTTAAAATTCACCGACCTGATCATTATGCAGCGAAGGACCGTTTCGGCGCCGTTTCCGTCCGCCGCCCTCAGATTGTCAATGATATCGGCGCAGGGAACGCCCGTATTTTTAAGATGCCTCTCATTGTCTGTGTCCTTGATATCCCATAAAAACAGATCCGTGCCCTCTATGAGCTCCTGAAGTACGGAACGGTCAAAAAATCCGCATGTTTCAACGGCAGTGTTTATGCCGAGCCCGTGAAATCTTCTCAGAAGCGGTATCAGCGTGCGCGCGTGCAGCGTGGGCTCGCCTCCCGAAAAAGTGACCCCGCCTTTTTCCCCGTAAAATGCGGCGTCCGCCGTGACCTGTGAAATGATATCGCTGTCAGATATGTATTCACAGCATTTTTCAAGAGCCCCGGAGGGACAGACATCGGTGCATTTTACCGGAGCATCGCATAGGCTGCAGGCGGCGCGGTCTATCTCATGAACATATGCGGCGCCGGAACCGCCTTCGTAAATCCTGTGAGCGCCGTGAGGGCACGCGGCGGCGCAGCTGCCGCAGAAAACGCAGAGCCTGTCCGTATAGAAAAAATCGGGCGCGCCGCTCTGAGCTTCGGGATTGTGGCACCATATGCATTTTAACGGGCAGCCCTTTAAAAACACCGTCGTGCGTATGCCGGGGCCGTCCTTCGTGCAGAAATGTTGTATCTTCGTTACCGGGAGCATACAGAACCTCCTTATATATAAACAAAGGATATCACGATATCCCGATCATATCAAGACGGAATAACAGGTGAAAGACGTGCCCGGCGGTATTGTGCCGCCGGTCTTTGTATGCTAATATACATAACATGATGATCATGCATTATGCATTGACCGTGCATTTTGTGCCGTGCGGAGGAGATTTATGCGCAGATATAAGAAACAGACAGGCATTTTAACGGCATTATCGGCTCTCTTGCTCACACTGATATTCGTAACGGAGATGCCCGGCGGTGCCGCACACGCGGAGGGAAGCGGAAATATGGCCACAACAGATAAAGCATACGAAGTGCTGTCGGACACGGAATACAGTATAGAATTTAAAGACGGCACCAAAGTCAAAGAATACGGCGGCAGTAAAACGGGCTGGAAGATATCGGACGCGTCGAACGCGTCCATAGAAGACGGAATGCTCGTGTCGTCAAAAAAGGTCGCGGTTTCGGGAAGGTACATGCCGGGCGACGACTACGGCGCAGAAACGTCCGTGATGAGCTTCAAAATGAAATGCGGAAGCTCCGGGAACGTTACCGTGGGGCTCCGCAGGATACTCGATACGGACGGATACGGCGATTCCGGCATATGGTTTGAACTGGCCGGATCCGATATAACAGTCAGAGAAAAGAGCAGCGGATTGTCGGCGGCCGCCGCAAACGTGAGCGGCGCCGGAACCGTAACGTACATTTTCCGCGACAGCCATGACGAGATAGAGCTTGACGCCGATGACGGAAACGGCGCAAAGAGACTGCTCACCGTAAAATACACCGAAAATGAGCTGTCCGTGTACGGCGCGGACGGAAAAGTCATTCAGGAGCCGATAAGGCATAACAACGTGCCGCTCAACGGATATTTTACGATAGAATTGAACAAATTTAACGGCGGCATAGGCGATATACGGTATAACAGGTGCGAGATAAACTCGTCGGCGCCCGAGTCGGAGCAGAGAAAGGTGGATTACAGCACATGGACCGCGCACGACGATATCGGCCGCACCATGCCCCTCAATAATGAGACCGGAAACGTGAGGGGCGACAGGTATGTGGGACTTTTCTATTTCCTCTGCAACGAATATACGGGCGGGCCGAGAGAAGTGAGGGATTTTACGCGCATGTACCTCAATGAGGGCCTTGATTTTCTTAAAAATCACTTAAAAACGTCGCCGGGCGGCTACTGGGCCGAGCCTTTTTTCGGATACTACATAAATACGGATGAATGGGTTTACAGAAAACACGCCTACATGCTGGAGCAGGCGGGAGTGGACTTTATATTCCTCGACATGTCGAACATGAACGTATACACGGGAGCGCATGTGGCTCTCTTCGACACATGGCTTCAGATAAGGCGCGAGGGCGGCCATACGCCTCAGATAGTGTGCATGACGGGAGACATGCCCGCGACTCTCGTGACAGATCTTTATTCTCTCATGAAATCGGTGTATTCCAAGCCCGAATACAGCGAGCTCTTCTTCATGTGGGAAGGAAAGCCTCTCATATTGGGAAATAACGACACGCCGACAGGAGACGAGTGGACAGTGTCCACGGGCACTACGCCTCAGACTAAGGATCAGTTCTACGAGATAGTGACTAAGGACAAAAAAGTGAGAGAATATTACGAGAGCGGTCAGTTCGCCGAGGATCTTTCAAAATTCACGGTCAGAAAATGCTGGGCATGGCAGTCAGATAAGCACAACGGCTACTGGGACTGGCTGTCGGACTCGCCTCAGCCGTACGGAACGGATTTTAACGGAAATCCGGAGCAGATGTCCGTCACCATGGGATACCACGCCCACACCAACAGGGGCAGGAGCGCGGTGAACGGAAGCTCAGACTACGACAGGAACGGCGATTTCGGCTATTCGTACGAAAAGACGCGCTACGGACTTTTATTCGACGAGCAGTTCAGGAATGCGATAGAAAAGGACCCCAAGGTCATAATGATAACCGGCTGGAACGAATGGTACGCGGGCGTTTACGACACCCCGAACAAGGAGCAGATAACGGGCGGCACACTCACGCCGGGACGCTATCTCGTGGATCAGTTCACACCGGAATACAGCCGTGACGCGGAGCCCATGAAGATACGCGGCGGAGTGGGCTTCGGCGATAACTTTTACTATCAGATGGTAAGATATATACGCATGTACAAGGGCACCGACCCCGTTCCGGTTGCCGGCTCCGGAAGAGCGGCCGAGCTCACAATGACGGATGCCGCAAAAGACACGGAGATATGGAGCGGGATATATCCCGAATATACCGACACCGTAGGCGACACCGCATTCAGGAACTGCATATCGTTCCAGACAGAATACAGGTACCAGAACAGCTCGGGTAGAAACGATCTGGACACGGCAAAGGTGGCTCAGGACGACAGATATATGTATTTCCGCGTGAGCACTGTGCGGGATATAGTAAGAGCAGACGACCCGGAGTGGATGAACCTTTACATAGACGCGGACAACGACCCTGAGACCGGCTGGGAGGGATACGACATAGTGCTTAACAGGAACAGGGACGACAAGACCGTTTCCGTGGAACGCTTTGTGAACAACTCATGGGAATTTGAAGAGACAGGCAGGGCCGACTACATGACAGACGGCAACACGCTCACATTCAGAGTGGACAAAAAGCTCATACCGGGCTCCAAGGATCGGTTTGCCTTCAAATGGGCCGACAATTCCGTATCGGACGGAGACGTGATGCGCTTCATGGATCTGGGAGACACCGCGCCTAACGACAGATTTAATTTCCTTTATACAACGGAATCGCTCCCTGAAGCTCCGAACGCGGGAAGCTCCGGACACCTGTCGTGGGTAACCGTTTTGTGCATAGCCGTTGCCTGCGCAGCGCTCGCACTGTGCGGCGGATTTATTCTGATACCTAAAATAAAAGGCAGGAAGAGCAAAAAATGATAATCGATTTTCACACTCACACATTCCCCGATAAAATAGCGCTCTCTACTGTAAATAAGCTCGGAGCGGCGTCGCGCACGGTACATTTTACCGACGGCACCGTGAGCGGCCTCCGCGCGTCCATGGATAAGGGCGGCATAGACATATCCGTAAATCTTCCGGTGCTCACGAGCCCCGCGCAGGTCGAGAAGGTAAACAGCGCCATGACAGCGCGGAATGATGAACTGAGGAGCATGGGCATCGTCGCGTTCGGAGGAATGCACCCGGATCACGCCGATGTGAAACGCGAGCTCAGAAGACTTAAGGAAAACGGCATACCGGGCATAAAGATACATCCCGCGTACCAGAACACGGACATAGACGATATTAAAATGCTGCGCATAATAGACTGCGCGTCCGAGCTCGGTCTTATCGTGGTGACGCACGCGGGCATAGATATAAGCATATACGACCATGATTTCGCGTCAGCTGCCGCCGTGCTCAACGTGATAGAACAGGTTCATCCGGAAAAGTTCGTGCTCGCTCACATGGGAGGCTGGGCGCGCTGGCACGACGTAGAGCGTTATATAGCGGGGGCTCCCGTGTGGCTCGATACGGCCTTCTCTATCGGTAAAATAACGGCTGACGCCGCCGCGGAAGGGAAGCCGTATATATCGGAGAACCTTTCCGATGAGGATTTTACGCGCATAGTGAGAAAACACGGCGTAAAACGCGTGCTCTTTGCGTCGGACTCCCCCTGGGAGGATCAGAAGGATTACGTCTCGCGCGTGGCGGGCTCGGGGCTTACGGAAGAGGAGCTGGAGCTCGTATTTTACAGGAATGCGGCCGATATTTTACAGCCTTGCAAAACAGATATAAAAGGCATACAATAAGTCTTAACGAAAAAAAGGGGGCATTTTACGATCATGGAAAATGAGGACAAAAAGTATAAGAGCGATATTGAGATAGCTCAGAGCGCGGACATAAAGCATATATCAGAGATAGCGCGCAAAGCCGGTATAGATGAGGAATATATAGAATATTACGGAAAATATAAGGCTAAGATAGACACGTTCTCTATGCCGCACAGGGAAGAAAAGGCAAAGCTCGTGCTCGTTACGGCCATAACGCCCACTCCCGCGGGAGAGGGCAAGACGACTACCACGATAGGCCTTGCGGACGGACTACGCAAGATAGGGAAGCGCTCGATAGTGGCGCTGAGAGAACCGTCCCTCGGACCGGTATTCGGGGTCAAAGGGGGCGCCGCGGGAGGCGGATATGCGCAGGTGATACCCATGGAGGATATAAACCTGCATTTTACGGGAGATTTCCACGCCATAGGAGCCGCCAACAATCTTCTCGCGGCAATGCTCGACAATCATATTTATCAGGGCAACGCGCTTAATATCGATCCCCGCCGGATAACGTGGAAGCGCTGTGTGGATATGAATGACAGACAGCTCAGATTTATAACGGACGGCCTCGGAGGGCGCGTGAACGGCGTGCCGAGAGAGGACGGCTTTGATATAACGGTGGCATCAGAGATAATGGCGGTGCTGTGCCTTTCGTCGTCGCTCACCGACCTTAAGGAAAGGCTGGGAAGGATAATAGTGGGATACACGTACGACGAAGAGCCGGTGACGGCGTCGATGCTCAAAGCCCAGGGCGCCATGGCCGCTCTCCTTAAGGACGCCATGAAGCCGAATCTCGTGCAGACGCTCGAGGGCACTCCCGCGCTGGTGCACGGCGGCCCGTTCGCGAACATCGCCCACGGCTGCAACTCGGTGATAGCCACGAAAACTGCCATGAGCCTCGGCGAATATGCGGTCACTGAGGCAGGCTTCGGCGCCGACCTCGGCGCGGAAAAATTCCTTGACATAAAATGCAGAGCCGCGGGCCTTCGCCCCTCGGCTGTCGTGGTGGTGGCAACGGTGCGCGCTCTTAAAATGCACGGCGGAGTTCCCAAAACGGATCTCGCCGCTGAAAATGTGGCCGCCCTTGAGAAGGGTCTTCCCAATCTTTTGAGACACGTGTCAAATATACGCGACGTATACGGACTGCCCTGCGTCGTGGCCATAAACCGTTTCGTGCAGGATACGGACGCGGAGCTTGCTCTCATTGAGTCGAAGTGCAGGGAGCTGGGCGTGAATGTGGCGCTTTCGGATGTGTGGGCAAAAGGCGGCGACGGCGCCGTATCGCTCGCGGAGGAGGTCGTGCGTCTGTGCGAGAACGGATCGGGAGAGGAGAGCTTCCGCTTCTGCTACGAGGACGGTCAGGATATAGACGGAAAGCTGAACGCCATCGTGCGCAAAATATATCACGGAAGCGGCGTTGTATACACTCCCGAGGCGCAGAAACAGAAAAAGCGGCTGGAGGAGCTCGGCTTCGGAAAGCTTCCCGTGTGCGTTGCCAAAACGCAATACAGCTTTTCTGATGACATGAGTAAAATAGGCGCTCCCGACGATTTCGATGTGACAGTACGCTCTCTCAAGGTTTCTGCGGGCGCAGGGTTCATTGTGGCGCTCACCGGCTCCATAATGAAAATGCCGGGACTTCCAAGATCGCCCGCCGCGGAGCGTATAGATGTCGACGCCGAAGGGAACATAAGCGGGCTCTTCTGAGCGTAAAGTCAAACGGCAGTACAGCGTCTTATGAGCTGTACTGCCGTTTGTTAATGAACTATGGTTCTCAGATGACGAACGTCTGCTTTATGCCTGGATCGGCGTTACGTTGACCGCACGCATCTTGCTGCTGTTCTTGGGATCCTGCTCTACGTCAAAAGTAACCTTCTGATTCTCCGAAAGAGTCTTGAAACCCTCAACCATGATGGCCGAAAAATGTACAAATACATCATCGCCGCCGTTATCGTTGGCTATAAAGCCGTAACCCTTCTCAGGGTTGAACCATTTTACAATACCCGTATTCATTAAAAAGCCCTCCGTTGGAAATATTTTATCATATGCAGTTATAAAAAATCTCGTATCCCCATAAGCCTAAACGGGCTTGAGTGACTTTAAGAGATACGGGAGATTAAATGTGCAATTGACATCGTGTGTAACCTACCATGTTTTATGTAAAATGTCAATATGATTTCTTCGTATTTTTTACAAATCTTCGAAAAAAATATTTATCAGCTTGTGCCGTACATGTATGTGTGATAGACTATATGAATTACAGCATATGTTTGGAGGCGCGTCCTGCTTTGATATTCGGCAGACATATAAACAAATACTATCTGAAATATTCATATATGCTCATTATAGGCCTTGCGGCACTCATACTCGTGGATTATTTCCAATTGAAGATACCGGAGCTCTACAAAATGCTCATAAACGGCATAAACGAGGGCAGTGTTTCCGACGGCGGCAGGATCTTTGCCTTTGACATGGATTTTCTGCTGGACAAAATATGTTTTCCCATGATAATCACGATCATCACGATCGTTGTATGCAGATTCATATGGAGGATATGCTTCTTCGGAGCGGCCATAAGAGTCGAGACGGATATAAGGAACAGCATGTTCGACCACTGTAAGGATCTGTCCCGCGAATATTATCAGGTAAACAAAGTGGGAACGCTCATGTCGCTGTTCATAAACGACCTGGAAACGGTTCAGGACTGCTTCGGCTCGGGCTTCCTCATGTTCTTCGACGCTCTCATACTCGGAATGCTGTCTCTCATAAAAATGTGGCGCATGGACCGGTTGCTGACTCTGTTTTCAATGGCGCCCATGGTTCTGCTCTTTGCGATAGGCACGCTCGTGGGACGCGTGATGATGAAAAAATGGGAGATACGCCAGGAGGCATTTTCGGATCTTTCCGATTTTTCACAGGAGAGCTTTTCGGGGATAGCGGTCATAAAGGCCTTTGTAAAGGAGACGAGGGAGCTCATGGCATTCCGTCGCCTCAATAAGAACAATGAGGACGCAAACGTGGATTTTACAAGAGCGTCCACGTTTCTGAATATACTGGTTGTGTTTTTTGTTGAGTCGATCGTGTGCGTGATATTGGGCTACGGCGGATATCTCGTATACAAAGGTAGCTTCAATGCGGGCGAGCTCATAGAATTCATAGGATATTTTTCGGCCATAGTCTGGCCCGTGACCGCCGTATCTCAGCTCATTGACATGACCGCGCGCGGGAAGGCGTCTCTCGGCAGGATAGGAGAGCTGCTGGACGCGAAGCAGGACGTGACAGACAGAGAGGATGTTTCGGACCCCGGCCCCATCAGAGGTGAAATTGAATTCCGTGACCTTACGTTCCGCTATCCGGGAGGAGATGACCGTGACGCGCTCCGGAATGTTTCGTTCCATATAAATGCGGGCGAATGTGTCGGCCTCGTGGGCAGGACCGGCTCGGGTAAAACGACGATCGTGGATCTCATACTGCGCATGTACAATGTGCCCGACAAAACGGTGTACATAGACGGGCACGACATAAATTCCATACCGATCAAGGCCGTAAGGGAAGCGTCGTCATATGTGCCGCAGGACAACTTCCTTTTCAGCGATACGATAGAGAACAATATAGATTTTACCAAAAGAGCGGATAAAGACGGCGTGGAAGATGCCGCGAAGCTTTCGGATGTGCATGACGACATATGCGGCTTTAAGGACATGTACGCCACTGTGCTGGGAGAGCGCGGCGTGACCGTATCCGGAGGACAGAAGCAGAGGATATCGATAGCAAGGGCGCTCGTGAAAGACGCTGCCATTCTCATACTTGACGACTCCGTTTCGGCGGTGGATACGAATACGGAGAAGGTAATTCTCGAAAATCTGAGAAGCAGCCGAAAAGGGCGCACAACTATACTCATAGCGCATCGCATTTCAACGGTACGTTCGATGGATAAGATAATTTTCATTGACGACGGCACCGTTTTGGATGCGGGCACGCACGACGAGCTTTATGAGAGATGTCCCGCATACGCTAAAATGGTCGATCTTCAGAAGCTCGAGGACGAGGAGGCTGATTACAATGCGTGAATATTTCCCGATAATCGCCGTAAGCGCCGTTATATGCATGCTCTCCGTGTTCTTCGTGCTCGCATACGCCCTTATGAAGAACAAAAAAGAAAGCGTGGGCTTCGACCGGAATATGAAGGACGGCGAGCTCATAAGACGCCTCTTGAAATATGCCGCGCCTTTCTGGAAAAGCTTCCTCCTCGTAGGCGCCATGCTCTTGGTATCGATCGCATATGACATACTCGTTCCTATAATAACGGGACGCATAGAGGAACAGGTAAAGGGCAGCTTTGAGCTCGGCACTCTTTACATAGAGGTCGCCGCGTGCGCCGGCATTCTCATCATCTCGCTTGTATGTACATATGTGCAGGCTATAGTCCTGCAGAAGACGGGACAGAGGATCGTATCCGCTCTGAGAGAGGACCTTTTCACGCATATCGAGCAGCTTTCGCACGAACAGCTCAATTCGATACCCGTAGGCAAGCTCGTGACGCGTGTTACGAACGACACCAACGCCATATCTATGATGTTCACAAATGTTGTGGTGAACCTCGTCAAGAACCTGTTCATAATACTGGGTGTGTTGGGCGGCATGCTCATACTGAATTATGAGCTTACTTTTATGGTACTTTGCTTTGTGCCGTTTATCGTACTGTTTACTGTTATATTCAGGAAGTTTTCGAGAAGGGCTTACAGGAAGGTAAAGGACCGCACGACGGATATAAATACATATCTTTCCGAAAATCTGTCCGGCATTAAGATCACGCAGATCTTTAATCAGGAGGAACGCAAAAAGCGTGAGTTCTTCCAAAAGAGCAGGGATCTCGGCAGCGCAAAGTACAGGCAGATATTTGTGTTCGGTATATTCAGGCCGGTCGTTTATATGCTGTATGTATCATGCGTGCTGTGTCTTTTCTATCTGGGAGGCAGGGGATATATAGGCGGCTCGAGATTTATGGGACAGGTGATAACGAGCGGGACCGTAGTCACATTTTACATGTATATATCGAGATTCTTTAACCCTATACAGAGCCTTGCGGAGCAGTTCAACTGGCTTCAGTCCGCGTTCGCGTCGGCGGAGAAGATTTTTACGATATTCGATATCGAGCCCCAAATAAAGGACACTCCGGGTGCAGTCGCGATCGATGGCGTGGAGGGGAATATAGAGTTTAAAAATGTGTGGTTTGCCTATGTCAAGGACGAATGGGTGCTCAAGGATGTTTCGTTCAGCGTTAAGGCGGGAGAGACCGTCGCATTTGTGGGGGCGACCGGCTCCGGCAAATCCACTATACTTTCGCTCATATGCAGGAATTACGAACCGCAGAAGGGCACAATACTCATAGACGGCAGGGATATACGTACAATTAAGATCTCGTCGCTCAGGCGCTGCTTCGGTCAGATGCTTCAGGATGTTTTCCTGTTTTCGGGCACGGTAAGGAGCAATATCCTGCTCAGACTGGAGGACAGATCCGACGATGAGATCATGGAAGCGTGCCGATATGTCAATGCCGACTCATTTATAAACAAGCTCGAAAACGGCCTTGACGAGACCGTGCGCGAACGCGGAAACAATTTTTCTGCGGGTCAGAGGCAGCTCATTTCATTTGCGAGGACGATCATACACAAGCCCGACGTCATGATACTCGATGAGGCCACAGCGAACATTGATACGGAGACGGAGCTGCTGATACAGGATTCTCTCGAAAAAATGATGAACATAGGCACTATGCTGATCGTGGCCCACAGGCTGTCAACGATACAGCATGCGGATAAGATATTGCTGCTTTCGGACGGACAGATACTTGAGCAGGGAACTCATCAGGAACTTCTGAAGCTCAAGGGACGGTACTATCAGCTCTATGCGCTCCAGTACAGTAAAGAGCAGATAAAAAATGTCACGAAATCGCCCTGAAGTGTAAAAAAACATCGATTTATCCATATATATGCACTTGCAAAACAAAAGAGATCGTAATAAAATGTAAATCTAGCAGAGTAGATCGGTCGTCCCGCTGATACTGTTTTTCGGGTATCGGGTCTGTCGGTTGTTTCCGTGGCATGCTCTGCAGTCCGGCGGCGAGGTCCGGTGGGAAGAAGGATTCTTTTTTTGGAGTTGCTCAGAACATTGTGTTTTAATTTAAGATTATAAGGAGAAAGATGAAGATGAAAGTGCGTTTCGGTATCAAGAGCATTTTTGCTTTAGCTGTTGTGTTAATACTGACGGTCACATCCGCGGTGCCGCTGTTTGCGTCCTCGGGTGCGGGCGGAGCTGCGCCGTCTGAAGGCGGGTATTCGATCACGATCATTCCGGATTCGTTTACCGATACGACTAATCCCGCCCGCTTTTCGGCTTACCAGATATTCAAAGGCAGGCTGACGGAAGGCGCCGAACCCGGTTCGAAGGAAGCAAGAGAGCTTGCCGATATAACCTGGGGAAACGGCATTGATCCCGATGCGTTCCTTAAAGCGCTGAAGGCCGAGGCTTCGGTCCAAGGCTCCGTTATAGGAGATGCTTTCAGCTCCATAGCGGATGATAATCCGGACAGTGCGGCTGAGGTTGCCGAGAAGCTCAGCGAGAAAGAGACCGGTTCGGATTTCGCGATCGCTTTTTCACAGATAGCTTCTAAGTACATTATAGAGGATAACGGCGTAGCTTCCGATATTTCCAATCCGGGCACGGACAGTGAGAGATATATCATAAAGATCAGCGATCCCGGATACTATCTGGTCGTTGACAACGAAGGCTCAACGGCGGAGGGCGACGCAAGGTCTGCATATATACTCGGAGTGTTGGGCAATCAGGAAGTACATTTAAAGGCCGATGCTCCTTCGGTAGATAAGGAAATATCGAATCCGAGAGATGAAGGCGGCGAGAATAAGGGAAGCAGCTTCGACATAGGCGATTCCGTAGAATTTACGCTTACGGGTACGCTCCCGGAGAACTACGATTCATACTTAAGATATTATTACAAATTTACAGATACGCTTTCCGAAGGACTCACATACAACGCGGGCTCACTTAAAGCTTACCTGTATAATTGGAAATATGACGAAGACGGGAATAAGGTCGGTGAACCGGAGATAGTGGAGCTTACCGAAGGTAAGGATGCCGATTACACGCTCACTGTTGACGGACAGGTGATCTCCGTGGAATTCCCGGATCTGAAGAAGATATCCAAAACGCCGGCAGGCAGTGAAGAAGGAGCCGCAGCGGTCAAGGTGTTGCCGACATCGCATATAGTTATTAAATATTCGGCCACTTTGAATGAAAATGCCGTTATAGGCACGGGAGATTCTCTCGGTAATATAAATGTAGTAAAGCTTACTTATTCGAACGATCCGAATGATGACGGAACGGGTGAGCCGCCTACGAACGATACACCGGAGAAAAAGGTTTATGTTTATACCTTCAGCCTTGATATACATAAAATAGCGAGCGATCTGGAAGCGCCGGACAATGCTCTGTCGGGTGCGGGCTTTACTCTTATGAGACAGGTTGCCAACCCCGATTATGACGCATCGGCAGGTGAGAGTGAAGACAATCCGGCAACACTTACACAGTATGCGTTCTTCCGTGAAGTGACGGAGATCTCCGGCGATATTGAGATCACAAAGCTCGTGTTCGGCGGCTGGGCGAGCAGCGTTGAAGCTGAGAATGATATTGAAGGCAAGGCTATACCTGAGGGCGCCGTATTTGAGCTCATAACCGATATGGACGGCGGCTTCAAGGTTTACGGACTGGGAAGCGGAACGTATATTTTCAGTGAAACAACGACTCCGAACGGATACAATACGATGGACGACATTGTATTCACTATCATTCCGAAGTACAGTGATGAAGAAGGCCACGAAGGCGAGCTTGTAGGTCTTGAAGTTGAGATAGACGGCAGAAGAGAAGAGATCGATATTGTAAAGGGCGATATAAGCGTTACGGAAGGCAATATTCCCATGACGTTTGCCAATGACAGAGCTTCATCGCTTCCGGGCACCGGCGGCATGGGTCGTAAGGTATTCTATGTACTTGGCGGAGTCCTTGTAATAGGAGCATTCTTCATTCTTTTCGGCGTATCTTTTCAAAGACGCAGACCGAAGAGTAAGTAACGGTCATATATACGTATCTTAGTTATATCTGAGCGCTTGTGTGTGATGTATTTGATACACGGGCGCTTTTGAAGGTTGATAATGAATGAGGAAGAAGCTGTCTGTTATTATTGCAATAGTCATTTTGATCGCGGGAACCGCAGTTCTGTTGTATCCGACGGTAAGTGACTATGTTAATTCCAGAAAGCACAGGCAGGAAATATATTCGTACAGAGGCGAGGTTCAACATCTTGACGGCAACGAATATGACGAATTGATACGATCGGCTGTTGAATATAATGAACGTCTTGCCGAGAAGCATTCATTTTCACTTACGCTCAGCGGTGATGAGGAAGCTGTTTATGATCAGCTCCTTCGGGTGCCGGGAACAGAGGCAATGGGATATGTGGAGATACCGGCGATAAGCATATCTCTTCCTATTTATCACGGTACGAGTGATGCTGTTCTGCAGAGTGGCATAGGGCATATAGAGGGCTCCTCTCTGCCGGTAGGCGGTAAGAGCGTTCATTCGGTTCTTTCCGGACATACGGGGCTGCCTTCCTCAAAGCTTTTTACGAATATCGACAAGCTCGTAGAAGGTGACAAGTTTTATCTGCATATACTGAATGAGGTGTATGCGTATGAGGTGGATAATATACAAACTATCCTGCCCGAGGAGCTCAGCTCGCTTGCGATTGAAGAAGGCAAAGATTATTGTACTCTCGTGACGTGCACGCCGTACGGAGTAAATACTCACAGACTCCTGGTAAGGGGACACAGGATAGAGTATACGGCGGAAGAACATGAGAATAATGATAAGAACAACGGATATATCGCCGAGTCGTCACGCGACGGAGATGAGAAATATATATTGATCGCGGCATCTTGCATCATTTTCGGAATAGTGTTATTCTTAACAATAGTTCTTCTTATATTGCGTAAGAGAAGAAAAGAAGCGGGAAGCAGTACTGAAAACAATGATGCTGAGTCAAAAGGAGATACATTATGAGAAATGCTATTTGTTACAGATTGCTTATAAGTTTAATATGTATAATGATGGCGATCTTTGTGCCGCTTTCTGTGTGCGCATCTGTGGGAGAAGCTGTTGATGTGAACAGAAAGGGCTCGATTACCGTCACGATCAAAAATGATGAGAAGGTACCGGTCGCTGAGGTTCCGTTCAGGATATACCGTGTGGCCGATGTGTCGGCAGACGGTGAATATACCCTGACATCCAAGTTTTCCGCATATTCGGTTTCACTTGACGATCTCGATACTGAGAGTATGGCGAGCCTTGCGATGACGCTTTCTGCGTATATTTCACGTGACGGCATACAGCCTGAACAGACAGGTGTCACGAACAAGCGCGGAGTTGTGAAGTTCTCCGACGTTTCGGTCGGTCTCTACATTGTGACCGGAGATAAGACCAAAATGGATGACACGCTTTATTATCCTCAGCCGTTTATGCTTTCAATACCTTCCGCAACGGATGAAAAAGGCATATATGAGTATGATGTGGCGGTCGATGCAAAATATGAGACTCACGTGGATGAAGATGATACACCCATTGAACGCAGAGTTCTTAAGATATGGAAGGACGAGGACGGCGATGAAAGGCCGAATGAGATCACTGTTCAGCTTTTGAGAGATGATACGGTTTTTGATGAAGTCGTACTTAATGAATCAAATAACTGGCGATATGTCTGGAGTGAGCTCGATCCGGAGTATACATGGCAGATCGTCGAGAAAGAGGTTCCGGCTGACTACACGGTGTCCGTGAGCAGGACGGGCGTTACATTTACTGTGACAAACAGATATAATCCGCCTCCGGTGGAGCCTACGCCTACTCCCGATACGCCTCCTACGCCGACCGAACCCAATAAGCTTCCTCAGACGGGTCAGATGTGGTGGCCTGTTCCCGTGCTCGGCGCAGCAGGTATTGCTCTGTGCGGAGCGGGCATAGCTTTCAAATATAAGTCTAAGCACGACTGATCTTAAATGATTGAAATCGCAGACCGCCGCGGAGACAGGATCGTTTGCCGCGGCGGCTTTGTTTTTATATGTTTCACGGAAGTATATCGTATCAGAATACTCCGGATATGAAGATCTCGATCCCTATGGCGATCAATATGATGCCGCCCAGGATCTGTGCCTTGCCGGATAACCTCATTCCGAATCTTCGGCCTATCATGAGTCCGACTATACAGATCACAAATGTTACGGCCGCGATTATGATGCATGCCGAAACGGCCGCGATAATGGCATACTCTGCTATCGTGAAACCGACAGACAACGCATCAATAGATGTGGCTATGCCCTGAATGATAAGCGTCCCTGCGCCGAGCGCAGGTTTTTCTTTGGCGGGGCTGTCATCGCGTATCCCTTCGCAGAGCATTTTACCTCCTATGAGCGCGAGAAGTATGAGAGCGATCCATGGTATGGCGCGTTCGAATGCTTTAAAATACTGTACGACGGTGTGAACGCATATCCAGCCGATCATAGGCATGGCAAATTGGAATCCGGCAAATACGCCGGCTATCACACACATTCTTATTTTTTTCATTTTCGGATCATTCAGGCCGTTTGCCATTGAGACTGAAAATGCGTCCATGGCCAAGCCGAATCCGAGCATGATGCTGTTGATTATAAACATAAAGTTCCCTTCCGTGATCGTTTACGATCGTATTATAGACAATCTCCATACATATGCAATTATTTTTTGCAAACTGCTTATCAATACAGCAAAAAGTCGCCGCAAGCGATATGCAGCTTACTGCGACATGGTGCGAGTATCCATAAGAGATTACATAAAATAACAACCGACATCGGCGCATGGGTTCGATATTTGAAGAAAATCACACCTTTTATGTCTATATTATACTACAAAAAGAGAAATAATGCAAGTCTTGTTGCTTTGGAAGTAAGTCGTTATAATGTGGTTTATCAACATGGGAAAGGGAGAAATTTTGATGGTGATCGGCGAATTTGGTGAAATCTTGTTTTGGGATGACATTTCAAAAATCTTGCAGAAGGAACAAGAGATGCGAACGGAATACGAACCGAATAAAACGAAAGATGGGGCGCAAAGGTACAATGAAGAAAAAATGAGATTTGTCAAACTGGATTTGTCGAATCATACTTGACTAATTCAATTTTCTGTGTTATACTATATCTACCCTAAGATGGGAGGTAGTTCTATGTTTATCGGCAGAGATCGGGAATTGGAGACTCTGAACAATCTGTATTCCACAAACAAATTCGAATTCACAGTCATATACGGTCGGAGGCGTGTGGGAAAAACGGCGCTGATCAATCAGTTTATCGGCGGCAAAAAAGCGATCTATTTTATGGGCGTGGAGAGCAATGCCAAGCAAAATCTCGAAAATTTCAGCAAAAGCATTTTGGAGTACCGCACGGGAATCGAGACGGACGGCTCTTTCCATTCCTTTCAGGCGGCGCTGGAGTATGTGTTCAGGCTGTCTGAGCAGGAGCGTCTCATTCTCGCCATCGATGAGTACCCCTATGTTGCCCGGTCGGAAAAAAGCCTCGCTTCCACGCTTCAACTGCTCATTGACAAGTACAAGGATAAATCAAAACTGATGCTGATCCTCTGCGGCTCGTCCATGTCCTATATGAAGGATCACGTCCTCGCCTACAAAGCGCCGCTTTACGGCAGGCGCACGGCGCAGATGAAGATCGTTCCCTTTGAGTTTGAAGAAGCCTGCCGGTATTTCCAGAATTTCTCCGACGAGGACAAGGCGCTGCTCTACGGAATCGTCGGCGGGACGCCGCAGTATTTGATGCAAATCAACGACAAAATGAGCGTCGAGGAAAATATCAAAAATACGTTTTTGAACCGGAGAACCTGCTGAAACAGGAGGTGCGGGAACCTGCACTCTACAACGCCATTATCACGGCGATCGCCACCGGCTCCACCCGGATGTCAGAGATTTCCGGCAAGGTCGGCGAGGACACCAACGTGTGCTCCACCTATGTGAAAAACCTTGTTGCTCTCGGCATTATCCGAAAAGAGACGCCCTACGGCGAAAAGGCGTCCCGGAAAGCGATTTACGCGATTGAAGACAACCTGTTCCGCTTCTGGTATCGCTTTGTGCCGGAAAACAATTCCATCATCGCCCGTGGAGCAACCGATCTTGCCTACAAGCGCATCGAGCCTTTTTTGCCCGACTATATGAGCAAGGTGTTCGAGGAGATCTGCAAGCAGTATCTTTGGAAGCTGCTGCTGGCCGGAAAATGCCCGGTGCAGTTTTCCTCCCTCGGCCGCTGGTGGGGCAACGACCCCGTTGAAAAAAGTCAGGCAGAAATCGACATTCTTGCGGAGCAGGATAAAAATACGGCTCTTTTCGGGGAGTGTAAATGGACTAATGAAAAAGTCGACCTCGGTGTGTTGGAAACATTGGTCAAGCGCAGCGAGCTGTTCCCGTATCAGCATAAGCACTTTTATCTTTTCGCCAAGTCAGGGTACACCAAGGGGTGCGTGGACAGGGCGAAAGAGATGGGAAATGTGAATTTAGTGTGGTATGAAAAAATTATATCAGCAGATAAAATGTAGGAGGGGTTTCTATGGCGGATAAGCTAACACCTGAACAACGCGGTCTAACTCTCGAAAAGAGAGAGGTTCTGTGTAAAGCATGGCGGGATATCCTTTCTGATGAAATAAGAACCCGACCCGCAAACGCAATCATAGATTGCGTGCGGGTACCCCGGAACCTTGTTGTTTCACAATAAAAAAAGAGCCGACCGTTTGAATCAAACGATTGGCTCTGAAAAACGAAAAGCAGGCGGGTTTTTACCTGCCTGCTAATCTTGGCTTTGCGGTATTCAATTGTTCACAGGGGTTCGAGTCTTTTCACAAAGGGAAAATCGCCTTTTTACATCTACGATTTTGACTCTCGAAAAATCGCCCCGTAAGACGCCGAAAAGCCCGATAAAATC
>CANQOI010000033.1 GCA_947625435.1 uncultured Clostridia bacterium
GCGGACCCGGGAGAGATGTATTACAGCGAGATAGCACAGAAGGTGCGGGACGTGAAGGAGAAAAACGCAGGAGGCGATAAAATGCTTAATATACTTGATCAGATCGAGACGGAAGCACGGGAGCAGGGCATAACCGAGGGCATAAACCGCGGTAGGACAGAAGGTATGGCCGAGGGCATAAGCCGCGGCATAAAGCAGGGCAGAGCCGAAGGAAAAACCATAGGCCTTATAAACGGAGCGATCGACGCGTTCAGAGAGGTCGGCATGCCGGAGGATAAGATACTTGTCAGGATAACGCAGAAGTTCAATCTGACAAAGGAGAAGGCTTTGGAATACATGGCGCAGAAGAACATCACCGCATGACGCTTTTTGCATTAAGAAAATGCCGGTAAAGTCCGCATTTTATACAGAGTAGAAGGTGCGGGACGTGAAGGAGAAAAACGCAGGAGGCGAGAATATGCTTAATATACTTGATCAGATCGAGACGGAAGCACGGGAACAGGGCAGGACGGAAGGTATGACCGAGGGCATAAACCGCGGCAGGACAGAAGGTATGGCCGAGGGCATAAGCCGCGGCAGGACTATAGGCCTTATAAACGGAGCGATCGACGCGTTCAGAGAGGTCGGCATGCCTGAGGATAAGATACTTGTCAGGATAACGCAGAAGTTCAATCTGACAAAGGAGAAGGCTTTGGAATACATGAAGCAGAATGCATAAAACATGAAGCAAAACGGCGGTTGACACACGGGAAACACAACTGTATAATAGGAACGAACAAAGGCGTTCACACAGACTGCGGTATATTTTACGGCGGTCGGTGTGAGCGCCTTTGTTTTTATGCAAAGGAGGCAGAAAATAATGGCGTCAGGAGTGAGTATATGCGCAGGCGCAGACCGGCAAAGAGAAGGTATATGCGAAGCATCCGGCAGCAGGCCGGACGGCAAGGCCGGCAGCAAGTCATGCGGCAGGTCATACGGCAGTGCGTGCGGCGGATTGAGGATACCGTCAGGCTGCGCCATAGCCGGCGTGATATCGAAAAAAGGCAAGAGCATACCGGGAGATCTGATAGTAAGATCCATGACGACGATGCACGACAGGTCAAACGGCCTGGGAGGCGGCTTCGCCGGGTACGGAATATATCCGCAGTATAAAGATCAGTACGCGCTTCATATATTTTACGACACGATGGAAGCAAGAGAAGCGTGCGAAAAATACCTCAACAGAGTATTTGAAATAGTAAACCTGTCTAAGATACCCATAAGAAAATCACCCAAAATAATAAACGAGCCCCTTATATGGCGCTATTTCGTATCGCCCGACCACAACAGGCTCGCCGACAGCCAGCTGGACGAGAAGGAGTACGTAGTCCGCGCCGTGATACACATCAACACAAATTTTAAAGGCTCGTACGTATTTTCAAGCGGAAAGAATATGGGAGTGTTCAAGGCAGTGGGATATCCCGAGGACGTGGGGGAATTTTACAGGCTCGAAGAATACGAAGGCTACAGCTGGACCGCGCACGGAAGATATCCCACGAACACGCCGGGCTGGTGGGGAGGAGCACATCCGTTTTCAATGCTCGACTATTCGATAGTCCATAACGGTGAAATATCCTCCTACGACGCAAACAGGCGTTTCATAGAAATGTACGGCTATAAGTGCACGCTGCTCACCGATACGGAAGTGATAACATACATAGTGGACTTCCTGTTAAGACATCAGAAGCTGACTCTTGAAGAGACGGCGCACGTGATAGCGGCGCCCTTCTGGAGCACGATAGCCGGCAAGAGCGAAGAAGAAAAGGCCAAATACACGTATCTGAGAAACGCGTACAGCAGCCTGCTCATAACGGGGCCGTTTTCAATACTTCTGGGATTCGAAGGCGGCATGATGGGGCTTAACGACAGACTCAAGCTCAGATCCATGGTAGTGGGCGAGAAAGACGACATGGTGTACATAGCGAGCGAGGAGTGCGCTATACGCATGATGGAGCCGGGCGTTGAGCGCATATGGGCGCCCAGAGGAGGAGAACCCGTGATAGTGAAGCTTGACAGCTTGGCGGAAAAGGAGGCGGCGGAGCAATGCCGGTGAGATATTTTAACCCCGATTATGAAATAGTGAGAGATCAGAACCGCTGCATAGCGTGCCGCGTGTGCGAAAGGCAGTGCTCGAATGAGGTGCATAAATACGACGAAGACCTCCGTATGATGATAAGCGATGAAACAAAGTGCGTGAACTGCCACAGATGCGTGTGCCTCTGTCCCACGAGAGCTCTTAAAATAGTAAAAACGGATCACACGTTCAAGGAAAATTTCAACTGGAGCTCGCAGACGATCAAAGAGGTGTACCTTCAGGCGGAGAGCGGCGGAGTGCTCCTTTCATCCATGGGCAATCCCAATCCGTACCCCGTATACTGGGATAAAATGCTCATAAACGCATCCCAGGTCACGAATCCTTCCATAGATCCGCTGAGAGAACCCATGGAGACAAAGGTCTTCCTGGGAAAGAAGCCCGTTGTGACCGAGAGAGACGAAAAAGGCGATCTTAAGGACAATCTGCCGCCGCAGCTTGAGCTGCAGCTCCCCATAATGTTTTCAGCCATGTCATACGGCTCGATAAGCTATAACGCCCATGAAAGCCTTGCAAGAGCCGCCGAGGCTCTGGGGACATTTTACAACACGGGAGAAGGAGGACTGCACGAGGATTTCTATAAGTACGGGCCTCATACAATAGTTCAGGTGGCGTCGGGGCGCTTCGGCGTTCACAAGGCATATCTCGAGGCGGGCGCGGCCATAGAGATCAAAATGGGACAGGGCGCAAAGCCCGGTATAGGCGGCCATCTGCCGGGCGCCAAGATAGTGGGCGACATATCTAAGACGAGGATGATACCCGAGGGAACGGACGCGATATCGCCGGCGCCTCACCACGATATCTATTCGATAGAGGATCTGAGACAGCTGGTATTTTCACTCAAAGAAGCCACGGATTACAAAAAGCCCGTCATAGTAAAGGTGGCGGCCGTGCACAATATAGCCGCGATAGCCAGCGGAATAGCAAGAAGCGGCGCCGATATAATAGCGATAGACGGCTTCAGAGGCGGTACGGGAGCCGCGCCCACGCGCATAAGGGACAATGTGGGCATACCGATAGAGCTGGCGCTTGCCAGTGTAGACGAGAGGCTGAGGCAGGAAGGTATCAGAAACGAGGTATCACTCGTGGTAGGCGGAAGCATAAGGAACAGCGCCGATATAGTAAAGGCCATAGCCCTCGGAGCCGACGCGGTTTACATAGCAACGAGCGCGCTGCTCGCTCTGGGGTGCCATCTGTGCAGGACATGTCAGGCGGGAAAATGCAACTGGGGAATAGCCACCCAACGCCCGGAGCTCGTAAAACGTCTCAATCCCGATATAGGCTATAAGAGGCTTGTGAACCTCCTTACGGCGTGGAATCATGAGATAATGGAGCTTATGGGCGGCATGGGCATAAACTCCGTAGAAGCTCTTAAAGGCAACAGACTCATGCTGAGGGGCGTGGGTCTTACCGAAAAAGAACTTGAGATACTCGGCATAAAGCACGCCGGAGAGTGAGGTGTCCGAAATGAAAAAGGTATATGTTAATGAAAAATGGTGTCTTGCCTGTCATCTGTGCGAATACTATTGCGCTTTTGCCGCGACCGGCAGCGATCTCATGTATAAAGTACTCAAAAACGCCGTTATAAATCCGAGGATCAGGGTCGAAGAAAAAGGAAACATATCGTTTGCCGTATCATGCAGGCACTGTGAGGTACCGCTCTGCGTCAAGGGCTGCATAAGCGGCGCTCTTTCCGAAAAGGATGGCGTCATATCCATAGACAAGAGCAAATGCGTGGGTTGTTACACGTGTGTGCTGAGCTGCCCGTACGGGGCGATAATGCCCTCAGACAGCGGTGTGATGCAGAAATGCGAGCTCTGCCTCAGCACAAAAGAAGGCGAGCCGCAGTGCGCCGCCCACTGTCCGAACGGCGCCATAGTATACGAGGAGAGGTGACGGGACATGAACGTAAAGACGTACAAATATATTATAATAGGCAACTCCGCGGCAGGAATAGGGACGGTCGAGGGCATACGCAGGATAGACGGTGTCGGCAGCATCGCCGTAATATCGTCGGAGCCGTACCACACGTACTCGCGTCCGCTCATATCATATCTTCTCGAGGGTAAAACGGATACGGAGCGCATGAAATACCGCCCAGACGGTTTCTATGAAGCAAACGGATGCGACACTTATCTCGGAGTTTCGGTGAGCTCGATAGAAGCCGGCCCGCATACCGTCACACTTGAAAGCGGCGACGTGTTAAAATATTCAAAGCTCATGGTCTCAACGGGCTCGGAGCCTTTTGTGCCGCCTTTTAAGGGCCTCGAAAGCGTTCCCGAAAAGTTTTCATTCATGACGCTGGACGACGCTCTCAGGCTCCGGAATGCGATAGACAGAACGGCGCAGCCGAAGGTACTCATAATAGGCGCGGGGCTCATAGGCCTTAAATGCTGCGAGGGGATATACAATACGGTCACGGACAAAAAGGGAAGCATAACTGTGGTCGATCTGAGCCCCAAGGTGCTGTCGAGCATATTGAACGACGATGCGGCCGCCATTGTAAAGAGCAGCATAGAATCAAAGGGCGTCACGTTCCATCTCGGGCAGACAGTGAGTGAATTCGACGGAAAACGCGCCGTGCTCTCGGACGGCAGCGAGCTTTCATTTGACATACTCGTACTCGCCGTAGGCGTAAAGCCGAGGATCTCACTTGTAAAAGACGCCGGAGGCGAGACCGAAAGAGGAATAATCACGGATAAATATCAGAAAACGAGCCTAGAAGACGTATATGCGGCGGGAGACTGCGTGCAGAGCTTTGACATATCCTGCGGAAAGAGCAGGATACTTGCCATTTTACCCGGCGCGTACAGACAGGGAGAGGCAGCGGGACTTACGATGGCGGGCTGTGCGTACGCATATGACTGCGCCATACCGATGAATGCCATAGGCTTCTTCGGGCTTCACATGATAACGGCGGGCTCATATGAGGGCGATGTCTATACGGAATCCGACGGCGGAAGCTACAAGGCGCTTTATTATAAGGATAACCTTCTCAAGGGCTACATAATGATAGGAAATGTGGCGCGGGCCGGCATATATACTTCCCTTATAAGGGAGAAAATACCGCTTGACAGCGTCGATTTCGGGATGCTCTGCAAAGAACCGGCGCTCATGGCATTTTCACAGAAATACAGAGCGGAGAAGCTGGGAGGTGTTGTTATATGATCACGATCGATGCTAACGATCACGGCTCCGATTACCGCGCATTGAATGAAAAAATACGCGCATACGATGGCGATGTGACGGTCGAAAACTGTCTCGGACAGCGTTTCATAGGAAGCGGCCAGTCCGGTAAAACGATAACGGTAAACGGCGTGCCGGGCAATGCCCTGGGCGCATACCTTGACGGTGCTGACATCATAGTAAACGGAAACGCTCAGGATGCCACGGGCGATACCATGAACGCGGGCAATATTGTCATACACGGAAGTACGGGAGACGCGCCGGGTTACGCCATGCGCGGAGGCGCGATATACGTTGAAGGCGACGCAGGATACAGAGCGGGCATACACATGAAGGCATACCGCTCAAAGCTCCCCGTGCTCGTGATAGGAGGAAAGGCGGGAAGCTTCCTGGGAGAGTATCAGGCGGGCGGCCTCATAATCGTGCTCGGCATAGGCTGCGACGACGACATAGTGGGCAATTTCTGCGGTACGGGAATGCACGGCGGTAAAATATTCCTTCGCTGCAGAGAGCTCACCCGCACGTTCCCGAAGCAGGTGAATGTGAGCAGAGCGAGCGAGAGCGATCTGAGTGAAATACGTCCGTATATAAATAAATTTTCGGAATTCTTCGGAAAAACACTTGAAAATGACGGAGATTGCGATAAAATATTCTACGTGCTTACACCGAACACTCAGAATCCGTACAAGCAGTTATACGTTCAGAATTGAGCGTGTCTGTGCGTACATTGCGGAAAGGCGGTATGAATTTGCTGTATACTAAAACGGATGTTATGGATTATATAGCTCAGGAGGATGTCAAGTTTGTACGTCTTGCATTTACTGATATGTTCGGAAGACAGAAGAATATGTCGGTAATGTATACGGAGCTTGAAAGGGCTTTTGAAAGCGGTATATCGTTTGACGCGTCCTCTGTGAGAGGATTTGCGGGCGAAGATGAGACAGAGCTCCTTCTGTTTCCCGATGCCTCCACGCTGTCGGTGCTGCCGTGGCGCCCCGCGCACGGCAAGGTAGTTCGCCTTTTCTGCGATATCAAATATCCCGACGGAAGGCCTTATACAAAGGACGGCAGATATATCCTCAAGCAGGCGGTGCGGAAGGCGGCCGATATGGGGATACATTGCCGCTTCGGCACGGAATTTGAATTTTACCTCATGAAAACGGATGAATCGGGAGAGCCGACGGATGTGCCCTTTGACAGCGGCGGTTACATGGATGTCGCGCCGCTCGACAGGGGAGAGAACGTGCGAAGAGAGATATGTCTTACTCTCGAGGAAATGGGTATAGCTCCCGAAACGTCTCATCACGAGGAAGGCCCGGGCCAGAATGAGATAGATTTTAAATACAGCGACGCACTCGAGGCTGCCGACAACGCGGTCACTTTCAAATGGGTGGTGCGCATGATATCTATGAGGAACGGACTGCACGCCTGTTTTACGCCTAAACCGTTCCCCGAATACAGCGGAAGCGGCTGCCATATAAACATGTCTGTCGTGACCGATTCAAAAGAGGACGTTTCGGAACTGTTTATGGCGGGAGTACTGGCCCACATAAGGGAGATGACGCTGTTCCTCAATCCCACGGAGGAGTCATACAGGAGACTCGCCGATAAAAACGCTCCCAAATATGTCACATGGTCATACGGAAACTGCTCTGAGCTTGTGCGCATTCCGCATGCAAAGGGCGAATACAGGAGATTTGAGCTGAGATCGCCCGATCCGGGCATGAACCCGTACATCGCGTATGCTCTTTTGATACACGCGGGCATAGACGGCGTACAGAAAGGACTTGCGCCCGGACCTGCCCTCGGCAAAAAGACCGATCTGCTCACGGCTGCGGAGCTTGAAGCCATACCGATGCTTCCCACATCGGTGAGTGAGGCCGTGCGCGTGGCCGAAAGCAGTGAATTTATAAAACAGATAATACCCGATTCTATACTGCGCGCCTGCGGCGCGAGGTAGTGCGGGGCAGTGTGAGATATTTTATGAGATCAGAAACCGGACCTCTCAGTGTGCTTATATTATCGGGAACGGAAAACGGCGCCGAATTTGTCAAGAGCGCCGTTCCCGTGTCGGATTTTGCGCCTGTTACGGTGCTGAACAATGCGGGAGAGGCAAGGAGACTGCTCTCGGGAGGCGGCCCGACGGAATATGACATCGTGATAATAAATACGCCTCTTAAGGATGAATTCGGTACGGATTTTGCGGTGGAGCTCTCGGAGGAGACATTTGCAGGAATTTTACTCCTCATAAGGAGCGAGCTCTTCGAGGAGGTCTCGTACAAGGCGGAATCGTGCGGCGTACTCACTCTTTCGAAGCCCGTTACGAGACAGTTCTTCTATCAGACGCTCAGGATGATGGCCGCAACGCGTCACAGGCTCGAGATACTCGAAAGAAAGACGCAGACTCTTAAAGAAAAAATAGACGAGATACGATTGGTGAACAGGGCAAAATGGATATTGATAAATAACGAGTCCATGAATGAGGAGCAGGCTCACAGGTATATAGAAAAGCTTGCTATGGATACAAGGCGTTTGAGACGCGCCGTGGCGGAGGATATCATAACGGGCAATAAGGAGAGGAGTTAGAGTAAAATGTCATCTAAGTACATATTTGTAACGGGCGGTGTCGTATCGGGTCTCGGAAAAGGCATAACGGCCGCATCACTGGGAAGACTTCTTAAGGCGCGCGGGCTGCGCGTCGCGGCGCAGAAGCTGGATCCGTATATAAATGTAGATCCGGGTACCATGAGCCCTTATCAGCACGGAGAGGTGTATGTGACCGAGGACGGAGCCGAGACCGATCTTGACCTCGGACATTATGAGAGGTTCATTGACGAGGATCTTAACAAATATTCAAATCTCACTACGGGTAAGGTTTACTGGAACGTACTCAATAAGGAAAGACGCGGCGAATATCTCGGCGAAACGATACAGGTGATACCTCATGTCACAAACGAGATAAAGGATTTTATATACAGCGTAGGCAAGAAAACGGATGCCGATGTAGTCATAACTGAAATAGGCGGCACCACGGGAGACATTGAGAGCCAACCTTTTCTTGAGGCCATAAGACAGGTCGCTCTCGAGCAGGGCAAGGAGAACAGCCTTTTTATTCATGTGACACTCGTTCCGTACATCAAGAGCTCCGGTGAGCACAAATCAAAGCCCACTCAGCATTCCGTCAAAGAGCTTCAGTCCATGGGGATTTCACCGGATATAATAGTCATGCGCTGCGACGAGCCGGTAGACGACAGCATAAGGCACAAGATCGCCCTTTTCTGTAATGTGAAGCCCGACTGTGTCATAGAAAATATAACGATACCCGTTCTTTATGAGGCGCCTCTTATGCTTGAAAAGAATCATTTTTCCGACATAGTATGCCGTGAGCTCGGTATAAATGCGCCGGAGCCCGATCTTTCGGACTGGAGGAACATGCTGGACAGGATAGAAAGCAGAAAAGGACAGGTCAGGATAGCTCTCGTGGGAAAATACGTAAAGCTCCACGACGCTTATCTTTCCGTTGCCGAGGCGCTCAAGCACGCCGGATACGAAACGGGACTTTTTGTGGATATCGAATGGATCGACAGCGAGCTCATAACGGACGGCAACGCTGAGGAAATGCTCAAAGGCTGCGACGGAGTGCTCATACCCGGAGGCTTCGGGGGCCGCGGCATAGAGGGCAAGATATCCGCCGCCGCATACGCCAGAAAGAACAATGTGCCGTATCTCGGCATATGCCTCGGCATGCAGATCGCCGTCATCGAATTCGCCAGGAACGTATGCGGCATCGAGGATGCCGATTCGGGAGAGTTCAGCGACACGACACATAATAAAGTGATAGATTTCATGCCGGATCAGAATGAACACATAGCCAAGGGAGGCACGATGCGTTTGGGCAGCTATCCGTGCCGCGTGGTGCCGGGCACAAAGATGATGGAGTGCTACGGTAAGGATCTTATAAATGAAAGACACCGGCACAGATATGAGTTCAATAACGATTACCGCGATATACTTACGGAGCACGGACTTAAAATAAGCGGCACGTCTCCCGACGGCCGCATAGTGGAAACTGTTGAAATACCCGAAAACGACTTCTATGTGGGCGTTCAATTTCACCCGGAATTCAAGAGCCGCCCCAACAGAGCGCATCCGTTATTCCTGGGACTTATCAGAGCTGCGCACAGAAGGAGCTCTTTGTAAGAGCGTGTATCTCGTCCTGCGATATGACCGAGAACTTATATCTCACATCGAATTTGCCGAGCATGCCCGATTTTATTATGGGATCATCCCAATAGCGGCCCTTTCCGCGGTTGTTCACTGCGTCCGGGAAAAACTGCGGTTCGAGGCACACCGCCGAATGCCGCCTTTTCATGAAATTGCCGCTGTATAACTGCAGCCCCGGCGACGATGTGTATACGGCCATGCTGCGTCCGGATTCGACCGATGTGAGCTCGGCCGCGAGCACGGGCCCTTCGGGACTGTGGTGCAGCACATAATTGTGGTCGTATCCGCCCCTGTTCATGAGATCGCGGGACAGGCGCATATATTTCAGGCCTGATTTTATGCGTTTTGGCTCTCTGAAATCCATAATGGGCGGTATGTCGAGTATCTCGCCCGTGGGTATGCCCTCACTGTCGAGGGGCGTATACTTGTCGGAATATATTTTAAGAAAATGGAGCGACGCATCCGTGCCCGGCCTGTTCAGATTGAAGAAAGGATGCATTGTAGGGTTGAATATCGTGTCGCGGTCGCTCTGCGCCGTCATATTTATGACAAGCTCATTTTCCTCGGTAAAATTAAAGGACAGCGACAGACGTATGTTGCCCGGATATCCTTCCGTTCTGTGCGACTGAAAACCGCTGAATATAAGCTCGTTGTTTTTCTCGCTTATGCATCTCCACATCATGTTGTGGAAGCCCATATTGCCTCCGTGAACATGGTTCTGTCCTTCGTTTTTGGTGAGAGTATAAAGTGTGTTGTCGTAAATGTAGGTTCCGCCCTTTATCCTGTTCGCACATCTGCCCACGGCCGCTCCGTCGTACTCGTATTCGCGGCTCAGATAGCCGTCGGGACTGTTGCAGCATCTCACCACATTGCAAAGGTCGCCCTTTATGTCCGGGACGGCTATCTGCCTTATTCTGCATCCGTAATCGATTATCTCAACATACGCACCGGAATTGTTCGTTATCGTATATGAATATATTTCCTGATCTGCTATCTTACCGAATAATTTTCTCCCTATACTCATAATATCATCTCCCGTTCATTCCCGCACTCTGATCTTTGCAATGTGAGAAAGCCTGCGACAGCATAAGAGCATCAGTCCTCATCTATGGATTTAACGGATGTGCCCCATGCCTTCAGACGGTCAAAATATACGCCGTTCATTTCCTGCCTGGGCCAGAAAGTCAGTATCTTAAAGGGCCTGTCATTCATAGTGTTGTCTATCCAGTGGAAACAGTGGGGCGGTATTACGATAAAATCTCCGGGTTTAACCGCCACCTTGTCGTCATCGAGCCACACATAACCCGTGCCGTCCAGAATGTAGTATATTTCGGTATCCTCGTGTGCGCCGCCCGATGTTTTACATCCGGCCGCCAGCGTACCTTCATTGATATTTATGACAGGTCTGCCCGCCATTTCGTCTCCCGTGAGCATCTTCGAGCTGTATGTTTCGTCACATACAAAAGGCTTCACATTTTCTGCATTTACAAGCTTCCAATCAGCCATGATTATACATCTCCTATCGTTGAAATTGCGCATGTCGCATCTACGCGGGATATTATACAACAATCCCGGAAGCCTTTAAAGGTATTATTCATAAACATTGCGTAAACGAAGGGATTGTGGTAAAATGAAAATGTATTTTTGATTGGGGTGCAGGAGATAATGTTGGATTTTCTTAAGAAGTTATTATATTCAAATAAATATTCATTGCTTATACTTATAATTTTCTCCCTTGTGATCAGGCTTACGAGAGATTACAGCTTTATACTTTCCTTTATTATACTTACGGCGCTGTATCTCATAATAGGTATGCTCGTGGAGATCGTTATAGACAGATATTTTCCGCAGCTGTCAGACAATACCGAAGACGAAGACAAAAACGCGGACAAAGAAGTGCGCAGAAACGCGGGCAGGGACTCGCGCAAAGGCGCGGATGCGGCCAATACAAGACCGACGAGACAGACAAGGCCCGTAAGAACTGAACTCCCGGGACGGAGCACGGCTCCTGCATCGGCTTCTGCTCCGCGCGGCACGGCTTCATCCGTGCAGAGCAGAGGATCGGCACCCGTGCGCGGCAGAGAAACAGCGCCGGCGCGTACCGCCGCTTCGGAGCGCCCCGCAGACAGAGTACGCCCCAACAGGAACGATGCGTCTCCCGAAGAACCGAAGGTTACTTCTTCTTATATCAAAAATGCGGGAAGCATACCCGTTGACATGGAGAGGAAGCTCGTGCGCACCGCGGCGGATTTTAACTCCATCAAAAGAAATTCAGACCGCATGTCTTCATCTGACGGGAGGCAGACTCGGAGCGTATACGGCGGACGCAACGGACTCATAAACAACGAACCGGAATCTCTTTATAAGAATAAAAAGCCCGAGCCGGAGCCCGGAAGCGACAGTGTGTCCGTGACAGCGGCAGAACCGGAGAATGAGCCTGTCAAGCCAGCAAGGTCGGTGAGCGACAATGAGGCGGATACGGATTATACCGACTATACTACTGTCTCCGCGGACGACCTGAGCCGCATATCGGACAGCATAACACGCGAAGTGGATGACAGGATAAGATCGCGTGATACGAGAAGGACGCGCATTGTGTTTAATGACGACGATCTGTACGCAAGCGACGTCGTGCGCACGCCTCGCAGGGATCCCATATCGGACGTATCCGAAGCGCTGGATGAATTTGACAGGAGCAGGACGAGCAAGAGACAGACGCATAAGCGCGTGCTTGAGGACGACAAGGTAAATGCCGATATAGATAAGATAAACAGACTGTTCAATCACGCATCCGACAATGATGATGACTCGGATTCGGACGAAGACAAAGCCGGACATTTTAACCGGCTCAAAAAAAAAAGATGAAAGACCGGTAACGGTAAGACACAGAAAATATGTGAGGCCTCCGCTGGATATTTTACGCACGGCGTCGCCTGCGGGCAAGAGATCCGCCGATGTGGATTATGAGCAGAATGTGCGGGCCAAGAAGCTCATAGATACGCTCGCGAGCTTCGGCGTGGGAGCAAAGGTAAATGCAGTGCTCAGAGGACCGGCTGTCACACGCTATGAGATACAGCCGAATCCCGGCGTAAAGGTAAGTAAGATCGTATCGCTTTCGGACGATATAGCGCTTAACCTTGCCGCTACGGGCGTGCGCATAGAAGCACCGATACCCGGCAAAGAGGCTATCGGTATAGAGGTTCCCAACAAGGAGGTCGAGATCGTATATCTGCGCGATGTGATAGGTTCACGCGAATACAGAGATTCGACATCGCATCTTACATTTGCGATAGGCAAGGACATAGCGGGCAAGAATATCGTGTCGGATATAGCTAAGATGCCGCATCTGCTCATAGCGGGCGCGACCGGCTCCGGCAAGAGTGTTTGCATAAACACGATAATAGCGAGCATACTCTACAAATCCTCGCCCGATGACGTAAGGATGATAATGATAGATCCGAAAATAGTGGAGTTGGGGGTTTATAACGGCATACCTCATCTTTTCGTTCCTGTAGTTACGGATCCGAGAAAAGCCGCCGGCGCTCTTTCATGGGCGGTCGCCGAAATGGAGAAAAGATACGCCGCGTTCTCCCAGTGCAATGTCAGGGATCTGAGATCGTACAATGCGCATATGGAGAAGACCGCTTCGGGACCGAAGATGCCGCAGATCGTGATAATAATAGATGAGCTTGCGGATCTTATGATGGTCGCGTCGAAGGAAATAGAAGAATCCGTGATACGTCTCGCACAGAAGGCGAGAGCCGCGGGACTTCATCTCATAATCGCGACTCAAAGACCGTCCGTTGATGTTATAACGGGACTCATCAAGGCCAACATACCGTCAAGGATAGCGTTTGCCGTTACGTCGCAGGTGGATTCAAGGACAATACTCGACGGCGGCGGAGCCGAAAAGCTCCTCGGCAGAGGCGATATGCTGTTCCACCCCATAGGAATGTCGAAGCCTCTGCGTGTTCAGGGCGCGTTTGTTTCGGACGGAGAGATAGAAGCTCTCGTGGATTACATAAAAACGTCGTACGGCAATGTGGAATACAGCCGTGATATAGAAGAATCGATCGAAAATGAGGCCGCAAGGAAAAAGAACGGGACCTCGCAGGACCGTTCGGACGAAGGCGGAGATTTTACCGATGACGGCGATTCCGATGAACAGCTGATAAGAGAAGCAGCGGAGCTGGCTTTTGAGTACAATCAGATATCCACATCATTCCTACAGAGAAAGCTGAAGCTCGGATATTCTCGCGCTTCGCGTATCGTGGACTCGCTCGAAGAACGCGGCCTTATTTCATCGGCAGACGGAAGTAAACCCAGAAAAGTCATAATATCCCGCGAAGCGTGGGACAAGATGTGAGAAGTGATATCATTTGCCTGATCCATTATATGAGAAAATATCGGAAATCCTGTTGAAAAAGACAGATATCAGCTTTAAGGAGTGCATGAAGATGAAAAAAACTGAAAAATATTTCGGTGAAAAGACGCCGAAGCTCGGGTTCGGACTTATGAGACTTCCAAAGGACCCGAACGGTAAGATAGACATAGAACATGTCTGTAAAATGGTAGACGCTTTTATGTCAGCCGGTCAGACGTACTTTGATACTGCGTACGTGTATGACGGAGGCGAATCGGAAAAGGCCGCAAAGGCGGCGCTGGTGGACAGGTATCCGAGGGACAGCTTTACGCTCGCCACCAAGCTGAATGCGGGCATTCCCGGGATCACCGAAGAAAAAGCAAAGAAACAATTCTATACGAGCCTTGAAAGGACCGGGGCGGGGTATTTTGATTATTACCTGCTCCACGCGCTCTCAAAGGGAAATATACCGAATTATGACAGATTCGGCCTTTGGGATTTCGTTAAAGAGCTTAAATCAAAGGGTCTTATAAAACATTTGGGATTTTCATTCCACGACACGCCGGAAACGCTTGACATGCTCCTTACGGAGCACCTCGATGCGGAATTCGTACAGCTGCAGCTCAACTATGAGGATTGGGAGAATCCCGACGTAACTTCAAGGGCAAATTATGAGGTCGCAAGAAAGCACGGAGTCTCGATAGTGGTCATGGAGCCCGTAAAGGGCGGCAGACTTGCCCTGCCTCCCGAAAATGTTCAGAAGATATTCAAGGCCGCGGATCCGGATGCTTCCTTTGCATCATGGGCAATACGCTATGTAGCCTCTCTTGACGGCATAATAACGGTACTGTCGGGAATGTCGAACATAGAGCAGATGGATGACAATCTTTCATACATGAAGGATTTCAAGCCTCTTGACGGATCGGAGCGCGCCACTATACAGAAAGCGCAGGAAGCGCTCGTAGGCGTTAAGTCAATACCGTGCACGGCGTGCCGGTACTGTACGGAAGGATGCCCTATGAATATACCGATACCCGATATTTTCAGCGCGATGAATATGCGGCTCCTTTGGGGACAGCTTGAAAATGGAAAACATATGTACGATGAAGCCGTATCGTCTGAAGGCGCGGGCAAGGCGTCGGACTGCATATCCTGCGGTCAGTGCGAAGCCGCGTGTCCTCAGCACATAAATGTCATACAACGTCTTGCGGAGTGTGCCGCTGTCTTTGAAAAATAATATCTTCTATTCTGTCTGTAAGCGCCGCGGCGGCTTCTTCTTTACTCATAAGAGGAAGCTTCTCCGCGGAGCTTTTTGTTATAACAGTTAAAATATTCGTGTCGACTCCGAATCCCGCGCCCTCTTCTCTCAGATCGTTCGCGGCTATCATGTCGAGCTTCTTGCTCGTCAGCTTAGATCTTGAATTTTCTTCAAGATCCCGTGTCTCCATTGAAAAGCCGCACACAAACAAGCCCTCATGCCTGTTTTCCGAAACCCATTTCAATATGTCGTCGGTGTGCTTGAGCGGAACGGAAAAAGGCGAATCGGAGCCGCTCTTTTTTATCTTGTCGGCAGAAGGGGAGGACGGGCGGAAGTCCGCGACAGCGGCCGACATTATGAGTATATCGGTATGCGGAAGGGCGCGCTTAACCTCCGAAAACATATCGGCGGCCGTAACGACACGCCGGATTTCCGTAAAAGGAACTGGATCGATACTTACGGGCCCCGATATGAGAGTCACGTCTGCGCCTCGCAGCATCGCTTCCTTTGCAATGGCGTAGCCCATTTTGCCGGAGCTGTGGTTGGTTATAAAACGCACGGGATCGATCGCTTCCTGCGTCGGGCCCGCAGTCACGGTGACCTTAAGGCCCGAAAGAGTTTTCTCTCTTGCCAGCTCCCGCGCAATATATTCCAATATCACATCCGGCTCGGGAAGCTTTCCGCTTCCTATATCTCCGCACGCGAGTCTTCCCGCGGCGCTGGGTATTATTTCAAAGCCGTATTTCCTGAGCGTATTTATGTTATCAATTGTCACGGGGTTTTCGAGCATGGCAGTGTTCATGGACGGCGATACGAGCTTTTTGCATTTTGCGGCAAGGACGACCGAAGTCAGCATGTCGTCGGCAATGCCGTGGGCCGTTTTGGCTATTATATTCGCCGTGGCGGGCGCTATCACTATAAGGTCTGCCGCTTTTGCCAGTGAAATGTGTTCCACGTCGTATTTATATCCGCGGTCAAACATATCAACGACACAGCGGTTGCTTGTGAGCGTTTCAAATGTGAGGGGTGAAATGAACCGGGCTGCGTTCTCTGTCATTATGACATGCACGTCTGCGCCGGTTTTATTCAAAGCGCTCGCAAGAGCGGCGGCTTTGTATGCGGCAATGCCGCCGCTCACGCCGAGTACAATACATTTACCTTTAAGATCATACATAGTATACAGCCTCCCGTGTCTTTATGCCATGTCGCTCAGTCTGCCGTGCTTTTCGTACGACGTTATGCGCGCTATCCTGTTTGAATCGTCTACGAACACTGCCGTGGGCCTGTGGTCTTTCGCCTCTTCCGGCGTCATTGAAGCATACGCCATTATTATCACACGGTCGCCTATATCGGCGCAGTGTGCGGCGGCTCCGTTCAGGCATATCATGCCAGAGCCGCGCTCGCCTGAGATCGTATATGTTTCAAAGCGCATACCGTTGTTTACGTTAACGACCTGAACCTTCTCGTATTCCGCAATGCCCGACGCGTCGAGAAGATCGGCATCTATCGTGATCGATCCCACATAGTCAAGCTCCGCCTGAGTCACTGTGGCGCGGTGTATCTTACTTTTGAGCATTTCAATCAACATCATTCAAAACTCCGCATCATCATACTGTAAAATTATCTATCAAACGCGTCTTACCGATATACACGGCGATCGCGATGAGTGTGCCCTTGACGGCTTCCCGCACCGGCTCCATTGTGGTACCGTTTACTGCCGAAACATAATCTATCCTCGCGAGAGGCTCGCTTTCAATGAGCTTTCTCATGGCGTCTGTTATCTTAAGAGCGTCCGTTTCTCCGCTGTCTGCCATTTTACGACCCAGAAATATGGATCTCGACAAAATGAGAGCCGCCTTTCTCTCTTTGGGGCTCAGATATGTGTTCCTCGAAGACTTTGCCAGTCCGTCGGCCTCCCGCACTATCGGGCAGCCTATTATCTCGATACCGTACGACATGTCCTCTGTCATGCGGCGTATTATAGCAAGCTGCTGAGCATCCTTCTCACCGAAAAACGCCTTGTCGGGCGTCACTATATTGAAGAGCTTGGATACGACGGTGCATACGCCTCTGAAATGTATGGGACGCGTTCTGCCGCAAAGCTGCTTCGGCATGTCGGACAGTATTTCAACATATGTGGCATACCCGGGCGAGTACATTTCGGATACGTCGGGGTGAAATACTGCGTGGCAGCCGTGCTCTTCGAGCAGCCTGCAATCGCGGTCAAAATCTCTCGGATATGACTCGAGATCTTCGCCCGGCGCAAACTGCGTAGGATTTACAAAGTCTGACGCTATCACTCTGCCGCACATTGCGACTGCTTTGTCGACAAGGCTCGCATGACCTTCGTGAAGGTATCCCATAGTGGGCACCAACCCTATCGTATGACCCTCGCTGCGCCATTTGCGCACCAGCTCTCTTACTTCGGATATTTTACAGGTAATGATCATGATAAAAACCTCTTTTTTATGTTAATTCAGTACTCTTCATTTAATCTCGCCAGGAATTCATCGCTGCAGTCGCTTTTTGCGTACGTATTCTCCGGGGCGGGGAATGCTCCGGACCTGACCTCGCTGTCATACTCTCTGAAGGCATTTTCCATAGCGCTTCCGATATCTGCGAAGCGTTTTACGAATTTGGGCGTGAAATCTCCCGACATGCCCAGCATGTCCTGATAAACGAGCACCTGACCGTCACAGCCGGCGCCGGCGCCTATGCCTATCGTTATCATTGACGTTTTACTTGTTATGAGAGCGGCCAGCTTCGGGGGAACGCATTCGAGTACGACCATGAATGCGCCCGCTTCCTGAACAGAGAGGGCATCCTCGAGCACGCGCCTTGCGTTTTCTTCACCCTTGCCCTGTACCTTAAAGCCTCCGAATGCGTTTACGGACTGGGGCGTCATGCCTATGTGCGCGCAAACGGGTATCCCCGCGTCCGTTATAGCCTTTATCTGACCTGTTACGGACGCTCCGCCTTCCAGTTTGACAGCGTGCGCGTTCGTCTCCTTTATCAGCCTGCCCGCGCTTTCGAGTGCCTGCTGAGGCGATATCTGGTAACTCATAAAGGGCATATCCATTATGACGAATGCGTTCCTGCAGCCTCTTACTACGCTCCTTCCGTAAATTATCATTTCGTCTATCGTTACGGGAAGCGTGTTTTCGTACCCCTGCATCGTCATTCCGAGACTGTCTCCCACGAGTACGGTATTGATACCGGCGCTGTCTATTATGCGCGCCGTAGAGTAGTCATAGCATGTGACCTGAGATATTTTCTCTCCGTTCTGCTTCATCTGAAGAAGCGTTGCAGCTGTTATCTTATTAGGCATCTTGATCCTCTCCTTTGAGAATATTTATAACGGGCGTGTAATCGCGCCCCGGATTTTTGCTTTCCGCCATATCGACCAGTATTTCGGAAGCGAGCCTGTACAGCTCGCGCTCGTCATGATCGGTGAAGCATTTCAAGTGCTTTTCCACTGTGCCCGCATCTCCGCGCTCTACCGGGCCGGTGAGCGCCGGGACTGCTCCTTCTTTTATTATGTGCTCCATGTTGCTTTTCATGAGCGGAGCCAGAGCCTCGCGCGCTTCCCGCTCCGTAAAATCGCATCTGCGGAGCATTTCGACCGACATATGAGCAAGAGCGCATACGAGATTGCTTGATACAGAGCAGGCTGCGTGATACAGCGTTTTGTCCGATCCCGATATGATATGCGTTCTGCCTCCGAGCCCTTCAATGAGGGCGGACAGCTCTTTTATGTGGGGGCCGTTTCCTTCAAGGCAGAAAAAAGCACCCGTCAGTTCCCTGTAGGATGTCAGCTTGCTGCTGACGGGGAACAGCGGATGTACCGAATAACCGTATGCGCCGAGACTTTCTATTTCCGGAAAAGCTTCCGAAGCCGTGAGTGCGCCGCTGCAATGACAAAATATCTTACCTGAAATATGAAGCTCCGAAAGAGCCCCGAATACCGATGCGATAACGCCGTCAGGAACAGTTAAGAATATCGCGTCACTCTCGTCTATAAGCTCCGATACGGTATCATATGCCTTTGTGCCCGTAAATAACGCCGCTTCCTGAGCCGATTCTCGGTGCCTGCTGTGATAGCCGGTCACCCGAACGCCTCCCTGAACAAAAAACTTTCCCAATGAAAAGCCCACTTTTCCTGCACCAATAAAGCCTGCCTTCATAGAATCACCTTCCTTTGTAAAAAGGTGACGCGTTTTATAGTTCCTGTGTTTACCGTTATCAGTGTTCAGAATCAAATGTCGGTACAGCTTCCGGTTTCATCCGGGATACTATCCGCGTAATAATATAACACAATTTTTATAAAAGTTAAAGCTTGTTATTGCATTTTACACCGTTTAGTCTGTATAATATGCAGCATATTTTACCGGGAGGTGTGCTTGTGAAATATATTGAGCATCTTAAAGAAAAATACTCGGATTACGCCGAGGTGCCGTACGGCCTGGATATTACGAAAAAGACGGATATCGTGGGCATATGCTATTCTACGTGGTTTACACGCATACTCGGACAGGGCACGTCTGCCGTGAACCCTCCCAATATAGCGGAGGCTCTTGCGGGAACGCGGGCATGGGGCGGTGACACGGCATTTCACTACTGGTCGAAACCGGCTCTCGGATATTACCGCAGCGATGACAGATCGGTCATACGCACGCATATGACGCAGATAGCAGAGGCGGGCATCGATTATATCATTATAGATAACACGAACGCGAGTACGGGCTGGAAGAACACGGATGACTGGAAGCTCTACATATCGCTTCCCTGTACTGCCATACTTGATACGATAGTCCGGATGCGAAGGGAAGGCCTCAGAACGCCCTATGTCGTATTCTGGAGCCATGCGGGCGGCGATACGGGCTGGTCGGTCGTAAATGAAACGTATGATGAATTTCACTCGCGGGATGAATGGAAGGACTGCTTTGTGTATTGGGAGGGGAAGCCCTTCACGCTCGTTACGTCCATGCCGGAGACGGAGCCGGAGCGTGATATCACAGTGAGAAAGCAGTGGGGACTGCATAATCCCACCGACATGCAGGAGTGGAGCTTTCTCAATGTTACGAATGTGCCGACGCTTGATAACGACGGATATACGGAGCAGACGTGCGTATGTGCGGCGACGCAGGAGACTTATATGACGGAGCCTACGGCTCACGGCCGCGATCACGGCATGTTCATGTACGGGCAGTGGAAGCGCGCTTTTGAGTACAGACCGAAGTGCATCACTCTGACGTGGTGGAATGAGTGGTGCGCGCAGCTTTTCCGGGACGAGAACGGAAATCCGCGCTTCGTGGATAATTATTCGCCTGAATACAGCCGTGATATAGAGCCCATGGAGGGCGGTCACGAAGATACATATTATAAATGGACAAAGCGGTACATAGCGGCTTACAGGAATATGGAGGAATGTCCCCGCCTTACGGAAGAATGATATGAGTGACAGAAGACAGACAAAAATACTGACTCTTCTTTTCTGCGCCGTGTATATGGTGAGTTATATAACGCGTATAAATTACGGCGCGATAGTGTCTGAGATCGAAAATTCCACGAATATATCCAAAAGCATGCTCTCGATGGCGCCTACGGGGAGCTTTATAACGTACGGGGCGGGGCAGATAATAAGCGGTATATGCGGAGACCGTTTTTCCCCGAAGAAGCTCATTACATGCGGCCTGGCTGCGACTGTTCTTATGAACGTGCTCATGCCGCTCTGCCGGAATCCGTATCAGATGGCGGCCGTATGGTGCGTGAACGGCTTTGCACAGGCATTTTTGTGGCCACCCATGGTGCGCATGATGGCCGTGATGCTTTCCGAGGACGGATATAAAAGGGCGTCCGTTAAGGTTTCACAGAGCAGCACGGTAGGCATGATAATAATCTATCTCGTTTCTCCGCTCATCATATCGCTGGCCGGGTGGAGAAGCGTGTTCGTGTTTTCCGCCGCGTGCGGAGCCGTTATGATCGTAATATGGAGCATGTTCGCCCGCGATGTGGATCCGGTTGTGAAAATCCCGCCGATATCCGGCGGCGGCGCTGAGCCGGACAAAGATAAAGGCGTAAAAGGGAGCGGCTTCGGGGTGTTTTTCACGCCTATTATGATATCGATAATGTTTTCCATAATACTCATGGGAATGATGAGGGACGGCGTTACTACGTGGATGCCGACTTATATCGCGGAAACGTACGATCTTAGCAGTATTGTCTCTATACTCACGGGTGTGGTGCTGCCTGTCTTTGCCGTGATATGCTACCAGGCAGCGTCCGCAGTGTACAGGAAGACTCCCGACAACCCGCTCATGTGCGCGGCTCTCTTTTTTGCCGCCGGTACGGTCGCGGCCCTAATTTTGTTTGTCACAACAGGCCGCAGCGCAGCCTTGTCGGTGATATTTGCCGCGCTCCTCACAGGCTGTATGCACGGCGTGAATTTAATGCTCATCGCCATGGTGCCGCCTTTTTTCAAGAGCAGCGGGAACGTATCGACTGTATCCGGCGTTTTAAATTCGTGCACTTATATAGGGAGCGCCCTGTTTACGTACGGTATAAGCATACTGTCGGTTCACATAGGCTGGAGGCTCACGCTTGTTTCATGGATCGCCATATGCGCGGCAGGCTCTGTGCTGTGTCTCGTATGTGTAAAATTGTGGAAAAAGATGCGCGTAAAATCGGGTGAGATCGGGTGAGACTGTTTAATCCTTCAGCGCGGTGATCGGCACGACGAACACGCCGTCCGGTCGCTGATAGGCGGCATTGCTCAGTCCGCATTCAGCAGAATTTTGAAATTCCGTTCAGCAATATTTTAAAAATATGTTCAGCAGTTTTTTACTTATATTCATCTGAACTGCTGCAGAACGTCGCAATACTGATCTTTCGAGGGCATTTTGATCCTTCCCGATTTTTGCGCACAGTCGATGACGACCGACAGCATTCCCAAAAACATATTTTGGCATAAACGATCGGCGTCATCCCGCAGATGCTCGGGAAACAGTTTTTTGTAGCCGTCTACAAATCGATACACACAATCCGCGTATTCCTGAATATGAGGGATCAGGCAGGCTTCGACTATACTGTGAAAACGCTTCATCTGTTCAATATCGAAAGCCGGCGTTGTCACAAACAGACTGCCGTCCTCTCTTTTCAGGATATACCCGTCTTTTATGGCGTTGGCAAGGGATTCGATATCCTCCGTTTTACCGTCATGTAAAAGATCCTCGCACACATTGATATAATAGTCATACATCATGGCGCGGAATGCGATTCCGCTGATGCCGTTGAACACAGTGTGGGAATAGCCTCCGCGGCTTCCCAGGTTCGCGCTTTTTTGAATGTAGATACCGATCCTTTTATGTTTTCCGGTTTCCGTATTTCCGAGGTAGCTCCACTCGTTCCCGTCAAACCGCTTTTTGAACCGGGGGTAGGGAAGTGTGCAATACTTTTCTCTTGCGTAGGAAAACGCAAGCACTGCGAATAGGCAGAACAAATCCGCTTCGTTTTTTTCGGCTTTGTAAAAATCGATCTGCATCGCCTGTTCCGAAATATTTTCCAGCACGGACAGAATGTTATCCATAACAGGCGCGAGGCTTTTTTTCGCATTTTCCTCACAGTAAATACCGTATTTGTCCGACCATATCACAAAATCGGTCTGAACTTTTCCTTTGCCGGTTTCGATAACGGCCTCGCGCGATAAAAGGTTTTGAATGCTGTCTTCGATATAGTATGCCGGAACGCCGCAAAGCTCCGACAATTCTTCTGTCGTGCGGGGCTGTTCGTAAGAATAAAAAAGAATGTTCTGCGACAGCGCGTCATCGATGTAAACGGTGGGATAAGGCTTACGTATTCCGTCGTAATCGCCGTTTCCGTAAATGTTGATGCTCATGCGTACGGGACGCAATGCTGTTTCGTTCATGTGATCAAATCCTTTCTTGATTTTTTTACGGGCCTCCGAAAGCCGCCATGTGACAGTTCCTTCCGGAACGCACAGCTTTTCGGAGATCGCTTTTGTGGAAAGTCCGTCGTAATAGTAAAGAATAATGATATCGCGATAGATTTTGGACAACATTGCAATTTTTGTACGAAGAAGATCATAGATATCCTCGCTGCCGTCTGCGTCATTTTGCTCATATGTCAGATCCTCCGGGATATCATAGGAATAGGTCGCACGATTTTTCCCCATAGTACGGCTGAAGGAACGCGTGACATTCTTTGCGATACCCCACAGCCAGGGCTCGAATCTGCCGTCATCCCGCAGCTTCGGCAATTCTCGGATCGCCGTAAGCAATATTTCCTGTGAAAGTTCGTCGGCTTCTTCGCGGGAATAGGTGTGCCGCACGGCATAACCGTAAACCTTTTCAATATAATCTTTGATCCGATCCGATCTCATTTTCCTCACCTGCCTTCATTTTCCGCTCATAAAGTGTCGCAACAAAGGATTTCATTGGATAAAAAAAGAAAAATTTTTTTAAAAGTGCTCTGATATTTAATCGTCGGAATTGAGATAATCTATTTTACGCTTTCAGATACCTTGACGCTCTACCGGAACCGATCCGTTTGATTGTACCGTCCTTCACCATAGCACCCAGCACAGCCTCCACTGTCGTGGGGCTGACGTCCGGCAAAATATGGCAGATATCCGCCTTGGAAAGCGGCGTCAGGCTGTTTAATACTGCGGCTTGAATGCGAGCCTTTTTGGTAATCCTTTTCCCATTAGCTACGGCAAAACGCTTGTCCAGCTCCTTATAGCACATATACAAGGTAGATAGGAAGTTTTCAATAAACGGGAAGTAGCTGTTCTCATTCGTATGCCAGTTGGCAGAGGACTGTCGCAGCGCTTCATAATAGAAGTCTTTGTAGTTATTGATCTGCTCCTCAAAGGACACATATTTCCCCACATCATAGCCGTTTTTATAAAGCAGTAAGAGGGAGAGTAATCTGGACATTCGTCCGTTTCCGTCCCGAAAGGGATGGATGCAAAGGAAATCCAAAATCACGCATGGAATCAGTAGAAGCCGGTTGATGTTCGCGTTGCCGCAGGCATCCAGATAGGCAAGCTCCAACTGCTCCATGGCTGCCTCTGTCTCAGCTGCCGGCGTTGGGGAAAACCGCACCCTTCGATTTCCGGCAGCATCCACTTCCAGTATCACGTTGTCATCCGTTTTGTAGCGGCCGCTGTATTCATACCCTGTGGCGGAAAACAACATTTCATGCAAATGCAGGATGTCGTGCCGGCGAAAATTGATGTGCTCATAGCCCAGATGAATTTCATTTAGTGCGTCTCTGTATCCGGCGATTTCCGCTTCGTTGTGATTCAGCGGCGCACTGTTTTGGTTGACGATGGCAACAATGCGCTCATCGCCGGTGACGATCCCCTCAATAGCGTTGGAACTCTTGACGGACTGAATTTTCGCTATTGCTTCTAACTCCGTGAAGACACGGATATGCGCTTCTTTTCGGATCCCGGCCATCGTCTTCAGACTTGCGATACTTGCGGTAAGGTTTACCAGATTGGTCGGCAGCAGTCCATTATCTAAAAAAGAATAGTCAAATCTTCTCATTGTACATTCCTCCGATCTGCATATAATCATAGCATATTATATGCAGAAAATCAAGGAATAACAGGAATAATCTGCATATTGTTACCGGTTTTATATGCAGAAACATATAATCGGCCGGCTGACAGGAGGAAAAACGGGATGGAAACTAAAAAGGTTCTCTGCATGATCGGTCAAAAATACAAAATTTTTGCATTTGAGTGCAGATATTTGATGATTTCACCTGTTTGTGCTATCATAATGATAGCAGGAGGGATGCGCAATGATAGAATCGCGCAAATTGAAAAAAAGGGATCATTATCTCAATAAGCTGATCGGCTTTCAGGATACTGAACCTGTAAAAGTCATCACCCGGGCGTTTGACAGTTGAATAAGAGAAAAATTCGTTTCAGGCCTAGAGGAACCTGAAATTTTTTGTCAAATTTTT